>NZ_JBVIRY010000053.1:0-44123 GCF_055575795.1 Kitasatospora sp. NPDC034023 | reverse complement strand
AAGACGGCGTGGATCAACGACCCGGCCAAGCGCAGGGAACCCGCACCACAAACCTCATAGCGTCACGACCGTCTCACTGGACTTGAAATCTTCCGCCACGGGATTGGACATCCCTGGCTGGTTCAGCGCCATGTGCATCGCGATGAGCTTGGGTACCGAAGGGCTCACATTGCTCACACTTGGGCTGGTCAAGCCTTGGGGCGAGGTGGTGCCGGGCTGGATCCCGCTGATCGGAGGGAAGCGTGTCGCGCCGCTGGCGGCGGTGATTCCGGCGTTGCTCGGCGCGGCCGTTCTGATGCTGTTGACGATCCCCCGTGCGGGCGGCTTCGGAGGGGCTCAGGGAGCCCCGACCGGGCCGGCGCTCGTCGTGATGGACGCCTGTTACGCACCACTGCTGCTATGGGGGCCACTGCTCGTGGTCGTCACGATCTCCTACTACCGGCGGCGCCTGAACTGAGCAGGCGCAGTCAACCTCGTTGCGGCCATCCCGGATCCCTTGGACTCATCCATCTAGAAGGATTTCACGGAAAGATCGAGAACGGCAACGCAGCGTGACAATGACACGTGCCGCGAGCCGGGTCCACCCGCTTCAACCGGGCCTCGCGCCCGTTACTTTTGAGTAGCCGACTGGCCACTTTCGGTAATAAATGTGACCAGCATCACTGTTTCTGTATGCGGATCTCTTGCCCGAACCCGCTCACCCGCTCCGCGTACGGGCTGACAGACCGTCCGGGCGGTCCAACCCCCTGTCAGCCGACGGCGGCCACTGCGGCAACGGCCTCCGCGCCGCCGGGACGCGCCACAGCCGGCACCGGGACCGCGGCGCTCACGCCACCGTGCTCGTCCGGCAGCTGCAGGAAAGCCTCTCGCGCCCGGGCGGCACGGCCCCGGCCGACGCAGCGGGCAGTGACCGTCCGGGACTCGAGAGCGCCGTACCCGTCACCGAGCCCGCTCCAGGCGGAGCCGCTCACGGTCAGGCGCAGCTCGGCGGCGCCGGGCCAGGGGAGCGGGGTCAGGAGCGTGGCGCCGGTGGTGCGCAGGCGTTGTTCGAGGCGGGCGAGCTGGCGCGGGGCCGACGGGCCGGTGGGGCGCAGGATGATCGTGTCGCAGGCGTCGGCGAGGACGGACGCGATCTCGACCCAGTGCTCTCCTGGGGTATCGGCCAGCACAGTGCGCTCCCACGGCAGGCCGTAGGCCCTGGCCGCAGCCAACCCGGCCTCCGGCCAGCCGACGATCGCCGTCCACACGCCGGTCGACGCGGCGGCCGGCCCCGCCGCCACCGCCAGGAGCAGACTGGCGTCCAGGACTTCGACCACGGCCCCCTTCGGCAACCGGCCGCCCGGCAACAGCGGCTCCAGCGCGGGCAGGACCGGCCGGGAAGCGGCCTCGAACCGGGCGCGACGGGCGGCCGGACTGGTCTCCTCCAGCAGGATCGCCAGCCGCTCACCGCGTACGGACTCCGCCGTATCCGGTACGAGGGCGATCCGCGCGCTCACCGCCCTCCCCCGGTCCCGAAGACCTCCGCCGGCCCGGACGAGCCACCCGCGCCCGCAGAGGGACGGGCAGGGCCCGTCTCCGCCGAGACGACCGGGCGAAGGGTGACAGGGTCCGCGATCAGCCACGCCGCCTGCCGGTCTTCGCCCCATCGAGCGCTCACGATCCACGGCAGATCCGGCCCGGGGCGGCGCCGGGCGGTCACCAGGGCGGAGCACCACCGCCCGCCCGTACGGACCCACGCCAGACGCCAGCAGCCGTCGGAACCGTCCTGGGCAGGTTGGCCAGCGAGCTCGGCCGGGACGACGGTCGTGTCCCGCCACCGCCCGAAGAACGGTGACCCGGCAGGAGGCTCGTCCTGTGGTTCTGGCAGCAGCCTGACCGTGCGCTCGTCGAACAGGAACCAGCCCCAGGAATCGTCGGCGCCCCAGGTGACATGCACCACCCACACCGCACTGCCCGGCGGGCGCCGCCACACGGTCAGCATGGCCGGCTGCCAGCCGCCTCCCACCCGGATCTCCACCAGACGCCACCGCCGCGTGTCCTGGTAGTACCCGGGCAGCGTCATCAGCTCCCTGGGCGCCCGCTCAGCATCACCTGGCAGAGCCCCGGGGCGGGGGGCGAGGGAGAACGGAACGTCGGCGGTCACACCCCCCAAGTTAGATCGAACGGATTTTCGATTCAAGTCGTTCGCCCCGCGATACCCCAGGTCACAGCCATCTCGCTCCAGACCCCCGCGGCACGAGCACGAGGGGATGAAGGGGCAGGACCGGACCCCGGAGGTGACGATGCCGAAGGCCCCCCAACGACCACCGTCACCGATGAGCAGGCCGACCCGGGCTCGTCGGTACTGGCCCGGTGACGACGGCCGCCCGCGCTAGCGTGGAGAAGAAGGCAGATCAGCGGCTCGGAGGTGCCCATGCCCGAGACGGCGACGATGATGTGCGAGGCCTGCGGCCGCAGGGCCCCCTGGAACCCGTGGCTCGCCTGCTCGATCGGGTGCTTCGACCGCGACCGCGGCACGGCGGAGGAACAGCAGGCCATGATTGACAGCGCTCCGGAGGCGCTCGCCTACTTCCTCGGCCTCGGCCCGGGCACGCACGCGCACGGACGACGACGGGTAGACCGGCGCCCGGGCCCGGCGTCCTCAGGGCGGGCCCGGACACCGGGCCGGCCGTAGAGTCCGAACGTGGCCAGCCCGCACGACTTCGACGAGATCGCCGACACGCTCTACGCCCTCGCGCCGCCGGACTTCACCGCCGCCCGCAACGCGCGCGCCGACGACGTCAAGAAGACCGACCCGCCCCTGGCCAAACGCATCCGCGCGCTGCACCGGCCCACCCTCACCGCGTGGGCGGCCAACGCCCTCGCCCGCCGCCACCGCGACCTTGTCGAACAGCTCCTGGACCTCGGGCAGGCCCTGCGCGACGCCCAGGACCACCTCGCCGGAGACCAGCTGCGCGCGCTCGCCGACCAGCGCCGCCAGCTGGTGCGGTCGCTGGCCGAGCAGGCCCGCCGAAACGCTGCGGCCGCCGGCCACCCGCTCGGCGCGGACGCGGCCGCCGACCTGGACCGCACGCTGTCCGCCGCGCTCGCCGACCCGGACGCCGCCCAGGCCCTGGCCGAAGGCCGGCTGACCGCCGCCCTGGAACCGCCGCTGTGGCCGGGCACCGCCCCCGGCGGGACGCAGACCGCGCAACCCGACGTCCCGGACGATGTCGACGCGGGCTCGGGCACGACGGGCCGCAAGCGAGCAGAGCGCTCCGGCCGTACTCCTGCCCGTGCTGCCGGCGAGCCGTCCGAAGACCGGGGATCGGCCGCGCGGGCCCGAGCCGAACGCGAGCGTGCGCGTGAACGCGAACGGGAGGAGGTCGAGGTGACCATGGCCGCGGCTGAGGCAGCCGAGCGGGATGCCGCCGAGCGGGCCGCAGCCGCCGAACAGGAGCTGCGCGCCGCCAGGTCGGCCCGGCAGGGCGCCCAGGGTGAGGCCGACCAGGCCAACGTCGAACTTAGCCACGCGCAGGAACGCGACGACCGGGCCCGGGACACCCTCGCCCGGGCCGACAGCCGGGTACGGACCGTCGAGGACGCCGTCGACTCCGCCCACGCCCAGGCGTCCCGGGCGCACGAGGCCACACGGGAGGCGGCCATACGGCTGCGGACCCTGAAGGACGACGACCGGGCCGGCTGACCCGCGATCGCGCGGGCGCTCGTGGTTTGGGTCGACGGGCCGCTGCGCAGGCGCCCGGTAGGGCGTCGCCGTGTCGCCTCCGAGCGGGGCTCAGCAGGGCGGCGACGCCCGCCGGCCCAACACCGCGTGCGGGCAAGCGGCTGCGCTCTGCGTCCTGATCGCACATCCCGTAGGTCGACCGGTTCGGGTCAGCGAGCAGCGGCCTGTACGGATCCCACCGCTCGCGGCCGCGGCAGCCCTGGACGTCGGTGCCCGTCCGGCTCCAGCACAGCCGAGCCTGCAGCCGGGCAGGGCCCCCGTCCAGCGTGCTGCCGGTGACGCCCCAGCCGGTGGCGACGGTGCGCACCACGGACCGGGCCGGGGCGATACAAGCCATGCGTTCACGCGGGTCGGTGGCGGTGGTGGTGACGGTCAGGGTTGACAGCGCCCGTGCGGGCCGTCGCCGGCCCAGAATTCGCGGCGATCACGGCGGTGCGCGCGGTACGGTCGGCCCACCCGTCGACCCCGGAGGCCGTCATGGTGTCCACTCCGCCTGCCGGCCGTCCCGGTTGGGACGATCTGCCGCCCGCTGTCCGTACGGCTGTCGAGGAGCGTTCACGGGCCCGGGTGATGCGCGTGGACTACCCGTCGGGCGGGTTCACCCCGGGCATCGCCGCGCGCCTGCGGCTCGCCGACGGCACCCAGGTGTTCATCAAGGGCGTTCCGACAGCGGACAGGGCCGCGACGATGTACCGGGCGGAGGCCGCCGTCGGAGCACACCTTCCCTCTAGGGTCGCCCCTGCGCTGTTGTGGACGGTGGAAACCGGGGGCTGGCTGGTCCTCGGGTTCGAGGATGTCGACGGCACGAATCCCGATCTCGCGCCCGGATCGTCGCAGCTCGGCGCGGTGCTCGCCGCGGTGGCGGAGCTCGGTGAGCTGCTGACCCCGTGTCCGGCCGAGGAGGCCGGGACGTTCTCCGTACTCGCCGACACCTTGGCTGGCCACTGGGAGCGCCTGGTCCGCGACGGCATGGACGGCTGGGACCTGGAGCACGCCGCCGAGCTTGCCGAGCTCGACGATCCGGCCGCGCTGGGCCAGGCGACCGAAGGCGACACCCTGCTGCACTGCGACCTGCGCGCGGACAACATGCTGCTCGCGCGCGGTCGGGTGAGGGTGATCGACTGGTCGTGGTTCGCGCGCGGCGCCACCTGGGTCGACGCCGCGTTCCTGCTGCCGCAGCTGGTCCTGGCCGGTCACACTGCCGCCGGTGCCGAGCGGCTGCTCGCCGAGGCGGTGCCGGCCTGGCGGGAGGCCCCGGCGGAGGGGGTGACGGCGTTCGCGGTCGCCATCACCGGGTTCTGGGCGTGGCAGCAGCGCACCGGGCCCGGCGGCGCGCTCGGCGCCTACCGGGCCCGGGCCGCCGCCGCGGGTCGCGAGTGGATCGCTCACCGCGCGGGCTGGAACTCCCCCGCCGCGGTGGCCCTGTAGGAGCCGCGGGCGGCCAGGTCGGCGAAGCCCCGGGCCAGGACCGCATACAGGTGCGCGGGGTGCAGGTAGCCGAGGTAGTCCTTGCCGGTCCGGCCGTCCGGGGCGTGCAGCAGGGCCTCGGCGGCCTGGCCAACCGTCACCTTCCGCGCGCCGTGGAGGGTGCGGGCGAGGCGGGCGGCGGTGCACTCCGCCCGGGCGGTGTGCCGCCGGAAGGCGACCGCGTTCCCGGCGAGGAAGACGTTCGGCGTGGTGAGCGCGTTGAACACCAGCCGGAGCCGGAACGAGTCGGTGGTCAGGAACGCGGCCTCGCGGACGGTGGCCGGTGCACCCTCACCGGGGGTGAAGCCTTCGCCGTCGGCGGCCTGCTCGGCCTGGTGGAGCGTGGTGTACAGCTTCGTCTCGTAGGGGACCTCCTCGTCGAGGTCGAGCCCGTGCCGCCGGTGGAGCAGCTTCACCTGCTCCACCAGGCCGGCCAGACGTCGTGTGGGGGACGTACACCGTGTCGATGCCCACCCGCCATAGCTGGGCGGCGTCTCCGGTGGGCGGCCCCTCGGCCGTGGTGGTCGTCATGAAGGCCTCCTCGCTGCTCGACTGCCCTGCCTACCACAACCGGCCCGGCCGGGGCAGGCAGTCCGCCGGAGGCGACGGCGCGGGCCGGGCCCCGGAATGCTGGCGCGGTGACAGAACATCAGCGGCGCCCGCTGTGGACCGGTCCCCGGGACAGCGCGGACGAACAGCAGACAGCCCGGCAGCGGCGCGGGACGGGCGCGGTGGGACGGCCGTCCCGGCGGCCCCGGAGGCCGTTTCCGGCCCGGCGCAGGGGCGCTGGCGGCTCGGCCCCGACGCCGACGAAGGCCCCGGGCATGACGCCTGGCTGACGGCAGGACAGGCCCGCCGTCGTGCGGGCGTGTGTCGTACGGATGGACCTCGAATATGCCGGCTACTCGACGTCGAAGAGCGACTGGAGGATCTCGCGAAGGTCTGAGGCGTCAGCGCCCGGCGGGATGGTTCGCAGGCTGTCAGGATTCGATTCGATCATGGCCACCGTTCTTGCGTCAGCGGGCAGGAGGCCGAGGAACCAGGCTGCCGTATCTGCCCAGATGTCCGCGTCACCATCCCGCAACACCAAGTGGCCGCGCTCGAAGTACGCCCCGTGCCGGCTCTCGCCGTCGAGCTCGACATAGAAAGAGACGTAGTTCTTGCCGGTGGACGGCGAGTGCTCCTGCCCGGCCTGCAGGTCCGGGAAGCGGGCACGAAGGTGGTCTTCGGCGTCCAGCGGCGACAGAGCCCAGGCAGTCCCCGGCGCGGCGCCGAGGTGGATGGTGTCCAAATCAGCCTTCTTGGGTTGGAGGCGGCGGGGGCATCGTAACGACACGTACGTTGCTCTTCACGTGGTTCTTGGCGGCCAGGTACTGCCAGTAGCCGACCGTCGCGTCGTCAGGGGTATCGATCTCCAGATACTGGGCGTGATTGGCCGGGTTGTCGATGGCGAGCTTGTAACGCCTGATCTCGTCGTCGTCCCCCTCCAGCATCCACCCGGTACGGAAGTCGTCCTCCTGGATGCCCTTCAGTGACCGCGGGCTGCAACCCTTTTTGCGGACGTTCTTGGCATCGATGAACGCGCCGTCGGCCGGCCGGAAGCCGTCCGCCCAGACACTCTCCGTCCCATCGGCGCTCTTGGCGTTTCGCTCGGGCTTGCCCGCTGCGTACACCTGGTATGCCCGGTCCTCCGCCGTGCCGTAGTTCGGCGGACGTTCGGGCAGCCCCTCAATCCATGTCTTCGCCGCCATCTGCTGCGCCGCGTCGTACAGCGGGTATGCCGGCGGCTTGGGTGGGGGAACCGGACCCACCAGGGGGTTGGCGAACGGGCTCTGCCCAGCTGCGCCAGGCGCCCCGCCCGGCTGCTGCCCGGCTGGGTCGGGCGCAGTCGCCGCACTCGCCGAATCAACACCCGCCACCGCGGTCGCCGCCGCGGCCGTCCCGGCGAGCACGACCAGACGTGAGGCCAGAGACGACACGATCGCTTCAGCCTCCGCCACGGCTGTCGCTGCGGCCAGCTCCGCCTCCGCAGCGGCGAGTGCCTCGGCCGCGAGCGCGGCGTCCGCCGCCAGGGCCGCGTCCGCGGCAGCGGCGGCTGCGTCCGACCCGCCGAAGGTGAAGAAAGTGAAGATCAGTCCGGCCGCGGTGATGACGCCCGCGGCGACCCCGAGCTCGATCAGCTTGTCCTGGCAGGCCTCGATCGCCTGCGCGTACTGCTCGCAGATCGCCTGCAGCTCCCGGCACGCCGCCGAGATGTTCACCATCAGCGGCTGTGAGGCCGACACCGCCGTACCTCCCGGCGGGCACGCGTCGTACACCGTGGCGGCGTACGACTTGAAGCCCTCGAACGCCGCCCCGGTGCACTTCGCCATCACACCCGCGGCATGCTGGCCGGCGTTGCGCTGGGCCGTATCGATCACCGACGCGCACTCCGCCCACACCTGGGCCGCGCTGCGCAGGCGCTTCGGGTCTCCCTGGGGGCAGAACTTTCCGATCACTGGGATCTCGTGGACTTCTTTCGAGCCGGTGACCATCGGCAGAGTGGTGTGCGCCTCGCTCTCGTCGCACTGCTGGGCGCCCTTGGCCAGCGGCGACGATGTGTTGATCTTCCCGGTGAATGCTGCGGCCACCGAATCCTGGACCGCCAGGTAGTTGGCGGCCATCGTCAGCAGTCGGCTGGAGATCGTTGCCATGCCCTGCCCGGCAGTCCCGATGGCCTTGACCACGCTTTTGGCCGCCGGCTCGTACTTCTGGGCGAAGCTGTGGGCGATGGTGTCGTCGCCGGCCATCCCCGCCGATGACACCAGATCGCCCGCCACCCCGGAAGCGATGTTGTAGACGAAGTCCTTCGATCCGAGAAAGCTCAGTGATGCCCGGAACACCACGTCCGGATCGACCGAGAACTCTCCCCCTGATGCTGTGTCTGCCACCTCTACCTCCCCCGACCCTCAGCCTATCCACGTGGAGGGGTAGATGATCCTCAGCCTCATGTACTTGGGCATGGAATCAGGGGCATGTCCTCGCCGGTCCGCGTCATCGCGAGCAGGAGCCGCTGGGGCTCGCGGCATTGTCGACCAGCTCGCTGACGATGAGTTCGCCGGGCTCGACCAAGTCGTCCAGCCCCCACCCGGAAGGGTGGCGCGCAGCAGGCGGCGGGCCGCGCCAGCGGACTGCGGTTCGTAGGGCAGCAGCGCTCGCGCGTGGTCGGCAGCCTCGGGGCGCGGCAGGGTCTCCACGGCGGCGGTCACCGGGCACCTCGTCCCCTCCGGTCAGCTTGTCCGCGTCGCCGCGGTACCGGTCCCCCCAGACCCCACTTGTCGACGCCGCTGGTGGTGCTGGCCGCGCACGCGGACGCCTACAGCCCCGACCTGGTGCGGCTGGGCCCACCTCGACCTCAAGCCCGAGAACCTGCGCCGGCGCCCGGAAGGCGAGGTGGTGCTGCTCGACGTGGAGAGCGTGCGCCCGGAGGTGACCGGGCTGATCGACTTGGTCACCCTGCCCGCCGTCCTACGGCAGGCAGGCCACGAGCTCGGCCGCGCGCCGCGCCGGGCGTCGACCACTCGATGGGCGAGCTCATGCCGCGCTGGCCGAGGAGGCCGTCAACCTGAGTGAGCACGGTCTCCTCCATGGATGTGGCACTCGCAGATCGGCCAGGTGGCTGACGGATGGTGGGCGTCGGGGCTCACGTCGTCGGGGTCGAGGGTGACCTGGCCGGTGTCGTGGGACCGGGTACCGTCAGGGCCGAGGCGGTAGGTGCGGATGGTCAGGCCCCGCCGGCGCTTCTCCGGAGGGACGAAGTCGGCGCTGTTCACCGCGCGGCCCGGCTGCGCAGCTCGCGGAACAGCCAGGCTCGGCGGTAGGCGACGCTGTGGTTGGCGATGTGGACCACCGTCCTGCCGTCGACCGTCACCACCAGGTCGCCGCCGGGGTGTCTCAGATGCGGTCTGCTCGCGGGCATGGCGGTACTCCAGCGCGTGCGGGGGGATTGGGCGCCGCCCGGAGCGTCCACGGTGCCGACGGGGTTCGGTCGGTTCCCCGCGCCGGGCGGCATCAACGACGGTAAGAAGTAACGGGGCTGGCCCTCAATCAGGTTGTGCCATCTTGCGCCTCTTCACCCGAGAGCGGTGATGGCGGCGGTGATCAGCTGACGGGCTCGCGCCCCGCGGACCGCGGTGGACGCCAGGCCGTTGAAGGTACGCGCGTAGTCGGCGATCTCGCGAGGCTGGGTGATCCGCAGATAGCCGGAGGTCAGCTCGACCGCCACCTCGGCCTCGTCGAACATGTAAAAGTCCTCGACCGGCAGGTGCGGCCGCCCGGGTCCTGTGGGGATGATGCCGACGCTGACGAACGGGCTGGCCGAGGCCGCGAGCAGGTGCCCGAGCTGGCCCGCCATCGTCTCCGGGTCGCACACCGCCGCGCGCAGCACCCACTCCTCGATGAGCAGGCCGAAGCGGTGCCGGCCGGAGAACAGCATCCGCTGGCGTTCCAGCCGGGCCTCCACGGCGTCGGTGACGTCGTCGACCTCGACGCGGGCGCGCTGGATCGAGCGCAGGACGGCGGTGGTGTACTCGGGGGTCTGCACCATGCCGGGCATGACGCGGCTGGCGTAGACGCGGAAGTGGTGGGTGCGGCGGTAGAGGGCGGCGACGGACTCCTGGGCGGCGCGCAGCCCGGTGCGCTCCATGCGGCGCCACTCGGTGTACATCGAGTCGACCGCGCGGGCGGCGGCGATCAGGTCCGGGGCCTGGTCGCCGACGGCGCAGGCGGTGCACCAGGCGCGCAGGTCGTCCTCGGAGGGGGCGGACTTGCCGCTCTGGATCCGGGAGGTCTTCGCCGGGTGCCACCCGCAGCGGGCCGACAGCTCGGCGCCGGTCAGGCCTGCGTCCTTGCGCAGGCCGACCAGGCGGCCGGCGAGCGCCTTGCGGGCCTCGATGACGCTGGACGACAGGGACGACGACATGGTGCTGGCTGCCCGGCGGGGTGGTGATGGACGGTGTCGGTCAGACGGTGTACCGGGCGTGCGGGACGGCCCGTTCCCACACCGCTTCGAAGGCGCCCGTCACCATCTTCACCACCGCGGGGTCCTCGGTGACCTCGTGGCCGGCCCACTCGCCGTCACCGGTGAACCAGTGGAACAGCACCAGGCGCTCGTCCACCAGCCACAGGTCGTTACCCGGCAGCGCAAGGTCCGAGGCCTTCGACCGGGGCAGCCAACGGACCTGCTCGCCCAGCGCGACGTTGTGCCGCTCGGTGATCGCGTGCTCCCACCGGATGTAGGCGGTCACCGGCTCCGAGACGATCCGGGCCCGGCGCATCACCACCCCGCGGCCGACCGTCTCCCGCACCAAGGCCGCCCACTGCGTGTACTCCTCGGGCAGGTCGTACGCCTCGGGCCGCTCGACCGGCAGGCCGGCGCGCCAGTCGGCGAACACCGGGTCGTCCATGTAGGAGTCGCGCATCTCCAGGTGGCACGCGGAACGCTCAGCACTCCTCAGCAGGGCGCCAAAGTCCGGCACGCTCGGCTTCATCGCACACCTTTCGCAGGAACGGGATCATCCGGACCGGGATCCGGACGACGCCCTCGTGGTCCGGGACGCCGGTGGCGTGGCCCTCCACCCACTCGGTCTCGCTGATCACGCGGTACATCTCCATCTCGGGCAGCCAGCCCTGAATGACGATCTCCGCCTTCTCGTCCTCCAACCACACGGTCGGAGAACCACCGTTGGGCGTGTCCGGATCGATGCCCCTGAACCGTAGTGCCATGACCGCTCCTCCTGCCAAGCCCGTTGCGGATCCTTGCGCCTTCACCGTTCCCCTCCACTGACAGCCCGTCAAGGGCGCGCGGAAGCAGGAGACCCGGGCGGGCCCACGGGACCATCTGTGGATCCGGCTACGAGTCGGCCAGATCGGTTTCCTCGTCTTCGCTCTCCTCCACGGACAGCACATCCTCCCAGTGCCG
This sequence comes from Kitasatospora sp. NPDC034023, assembly GCF_055575795.1. Classification (NCBI taxonomy): domain Bacteria; kingdom Bacillati; phylum Actinomycetota; class Actinomycetes; order Kitasatosporales; family Streptomycetaceae; genus Kitasatospora; species Kitasatospora sp. NPDC034023. The sequence goes on along the minus strand of NZ_JBVIRY010000053.1, from coordinate 32,973 downwards.
GAGGATGCCCTGGGCCACAAGCAGGGCTGGCACGACGTACGACTCATTCAGAGCCCCCCCGTCCAACAGGTGAGCGACCCTGTAACGGTTGTAGTGGCTGGGAGCCTCGTCGCTCGGGGCGAACACGTACTGCATGCCCGCGATGATCAGCCACTCGATGAACTGCCAGCTGCGGAAGGTCTTGGGCGTGGGCTTCGCGGCCTGCCATGTCGACAGCAGGACCAGTCCAGGACCGCGCCTCCCCTTGTTCGGCGGTATCGAGCTTGCATAGTTACTCTCGAGGCGCTCGGCATACTTGCGGACGATTTGATCGAGTATGGCGGAGACCAGCGTCAGCGCCGCCTCGCCGTGGCCACCTTGAGCTGCCGACAACGCTTCAGCGCCCTGTGCGCCGCCGTCGCCGTAGCCGCTCTCCTGGGCGGTACCCCCGCCCACGCCCAGGGCGACGGAGGACTGCTCGGCCTCGGCCTGCTCAACACGCCTTCCATCACCCTCGCGTGCTTCCCCTCGGGACAGGTGGGCCAGGGCAACACCTCGACCGGCACCCAGAACGTCGGCTGCAGTCAGTCCGCTTCCGCCACGGGCACCACGCCGTCCGGCAACGACGGCCTGACCGGCCGCCAGGTCGTGAACTCGAATGCCACCGGCGGGCCTGGAGAACTCGTCGAGGCAGCCGTGAGGTGCCCGGCGGGGACGGTGGTCACGGGCGGTGGCTTTTCCACGGAGCCCGACTCCTCCTGGGACATCAAGGCTTCCAGTGTCGTGGAATTTCCCGTGACCCCGGGGAGCGGCGACGGCGGGTGGTCAGCGATCGCCAGGAACACCGGCACCGGAAACCAGACGCTCTACGTCTACGCGGTCTGCTTCCTGGGGGCCTGACCCACAGGCGGCACCGCCGCCAGGCGGCCGTCAAACCCCCGGCCCGGACGCCGGTCCAGGACGTCCTGAAGCCCGCGGCGACCTGCGACTGCCCGCACCTGGGCCGCGCGGCCTTCCCGTTCTTCCAGCGAAGCAGTGGCAACGACGGGTACGCGGTCGCGTCGACAGCGTGGGAGGCAGCGGCCAGCTGGTCGTAGCGGTAGTCCGCTACGACCAGGTCGGCCAGTCTGTGAGCGACGACGCTCGCCACTCGTACGGTCTCTCCGCGGCGCGCTCCTTCAAACGGAGCGCGCCCGCATCCAGAGGTAGGCGCCTGACTACGCGCTCTGGGGAGGCTACTGCGCCACCATCGGGCAGTCGCTGCGCCGCCACTACGGCTTCTCCGACGAGGCCCGCGCGTTCTTCGACTTCTTCGCCCAGCCCGCGACCGAGCTGGAGCAGCAGGCCGCCGACGCGCTCGGACCGGACCCGCTGGACGAGCCGACCCTGGCCGCCGCGCGCGAGTACGGGCTGCTGCTCCAGTCCTACGAGCACCTGTTCTGGGACACCCTGGGCGCGCTCGACGCCTGACCGACGACGAACCCCGGTCGGGACCGGCCGGGTCGTCCAGCCACGGGGTGCGGACGTCACAGATGACGGTGGGGCCGCAGCGGTCGAGGCCGGGGCGCCGCCCCGGCGGGCCGGACCATGGCCCCCTGGCCACCGGACAGGACCCCGAACACCCTCGCCGCGGCGTGTCGTCCGGTGGATGTGCCAGTGGCACAGGCCTACGGCACAGGCCGCCGCAGGAGGCACGCAGAACCAACAGAACACCTTCAAATCACGGGAGTTGACGTTAAGTCAGTTGTACTGTGGAGTGAACATGGCGCCCTGGCCGGCGCCGGGGGCCCCGGGGGCTGGGGCCGGTCGGCCGTGGCTGCCATCGGCGCAAAGGGGGAGCATCCTGATGGCATACGCGAAGGGTTATGACGTCTCCGACTTCCAGTCGGGCATTCCGGGGGACGCGGAGTTCGTCTTCATCAAGGCCACCGAAGGCGGCCACACCGGCCAGTCGGGGTACGCCGACAAGCTCGCGGACGCCCGGGGGCGCGGGCTGGTGGTCGGGCACTACCACTTCCTGCACGCGGAGAACCCGGTCGAGGGTGAGGTGGAGCACTTCTGCCGGGTCGTGGGGCAGGTGCCCGCGGGCGAGCTGCTGGTGCTGGACTTCGAGCCGTACGGACAGTCGGTCGGCGACGGCGACGCGACCGAGGCGAAGAACCGGTGGCTGGCGGCGGTCAAGCAGCGTTACCCGGACCGCCTGGTCGGGCTCTACACCAACCGGGACTACTGGTTCCGGACGGACGACAACGCCGGTGACTTCCTGTGGATAGCGGACTACGTGTCCGCGGGTTCGCCGCGCATCCAGGCGTCCTGGCGCTTCCACCAGTACAGCGACGACCCGCTCGACGCGGACGTGTTCAACGGCTCGCTGGACGAACTGCGGGCGTGGGCCGGCGCCGGCCGGGCCCCGGACCCCGAGCCACCCGCGCCGACCCCGGAGCCGCAGTCGCCCGGCTGGCCGGGGCTGCGGCTGGTGGACCGGGACCAGTGGGGCGCGCGACCCTGGCGCGAGCCCAATGGTTCGATCCCGTACGCCGGTCCGCGCGCCGGAGTGAAGGTGCACTACCTCGGCACGGCGTACACCTTCGACAGCCACGACACCTGCCCGGCCTACGTGCGGCGCCTCCAGGCCTCGCACATGGACGACGACGGCTGGTCGGACATCGGCTACAGCTTCGTGGTCTGCGAGCACGGCCACGTGTTCGAGGGCCGCGGGCTGAACCGGCGCAACAGCGCCAACGGCGACGTCCCGCTCAACGAGGCGCACTACGCGGTGTGCGGGCTGGTCGGCTCCTCCGGCTCGACCGTGCCCACCCCGGAACAGCTCAACGGGCTGCGGGACGCGATCGAGTACTGCGAGCAGCAGGGCCCGGCGGGCCCGGAGATCAAGGGGCACCAGGACGGCTACTCCACCGACTGCCCCGGCCCGGCGCTGTACGCCTGGGTGACGTCGGGTGCGCCGCGCCCCTCCGGCACGGTGGTCACCCCGCCGCAACAGCCCGCGCCCCAGCCGGACCCGGTACCGGACCCGACCCCGGCCCGGTACCGGAAGGACGTCGGCGGCCTGTCGTACGGCTACGGCGCGCACGGTCCGCAGGTCACCGTCGTCGGCGAGGCGCTGGTGGCGGCGGGCTTCGGCTCGCACTACGGCCAGGGCCCGGGACCGGACTGGACCGACGCCGACACCCTCAACTACGCCGACTACCAGCGCAGTCTGGGCTACTCCGGCGGGGACGCGGACGGCGTGCCCGGCGAGTCCTCGCTGCGCCGGCTGCTCGGCGGGCCGATCCTGCTGGCCGAGGTGTCGAAGTCGCGGGTGGTCGCGGCGGCCCGCCAGGACCCGGACGCGCCCCAGGGCGCCACCACGCACGCCGACGACGTGTACACGGTGGAGCGGGCCCTCGTCACCGAGGAGCTGCTCGACCGGAAGTGGGCCGACGGCTCGTTCGGCACCCAGACCATCGCCGCCTACTCCGCGCTGCAGCGCCGGTACGGGTACAGCGGGCAGCAGGCGGACGGCATACCCGGCATCAACTCGCTGACCCGGCTCGGCCAGGCGCACGGCTTCACCGTCGTCGGCTGACGTCGGCCGAGGAGGACAGATGTACCAACTCGCCCTGTCCCTGTGGCGCACGTGCGTGCCCTACATCGTCGCGTTCCTCCTGGTGCAGGCCGCACGGCTCGGCATCCACCTGGACAACGCCTCCGTCACCTCCGCCCTGGTCACCGGCTTCGGCACGGTCTACTACGCCGCGTTCCGGTTCCTGGAGCACCGGTTCGGCGCGAGCTGGGGCTGGTTCCTGGGGGCCGCACGGCCGCCGTCCTACCAGCCGCCGGCCCCCGCGCCCACGCCCGCGCCCACGCCCACGCCGGCCGCACCTGCACCTACGCCCGCCGCACCCACGCCCGCGCTGGCCACACCTGCACCCACGCCTACGCCCGCGCCGGAGCCGTCTCCGGAGCCCGCGCCGGCACCCGCACCCGCACCCGCACCCGCACCCGCAGCGACGCCGCCGGACCCCACGCCGGCCCGACCCGACTACCGGAACCTGCCCGAAGGCGGCTGACGGGCACCGGCACAGGGGGGTTGCGGAATACCCAATTCCGCAACCCCCGAAAAGGCCCAGTAATACAACAAGCATTTCCCGTTCAGGTCTTGACGAATTGTCACCTGAACCCGAAACTGACCCTGCCACCAATGCATCCGGACCCCATTTACCGGCCTCTTGATGCACGAAGTGAATGGAGGGGGAATTGCCGACGACACCGACCTACCCGGGCGTCTACATCGAAGAGCTTCCCAGCGGCGTCCGTACCATCACCGCGGTGAGCACCTCGGTGACCGCCTTCGTCGGGGCCACCCGGCGCGGCCCGCTCAACCAGCCGGTCACCATCACCAGTTTCGCGGACTTCGAACGCCGCTTCGGCGGACTCGCGAGTCAGAGCCCGGTCAGCTACGCCGTCCAGCAGTTCTTCCTCAACGGGGGCTCGGTCGGGATCGTGGTCCGGGTCGCGGCGGCCGGCACCGGCGCCGCCGCGGGCGTCACGCTCAACTCGACGCAGACCTCCACCGCCACCCCGGCCCTGGAGGTCACGGCCGTCGAGCCGGGGCTCTGGGGCGGGGGGCTGCGGGTCGCCGTGGACTACCGGACGCCGACCCCGGACGAGACCTTCAACCTCCAGGTCTTCGACACCTCCGGCGCCGTCCGGGAGTCCTTCGCGGACCTGTCGGTCCGGGCCGCCAGCCCCCGGTTCGCCGAGACGGTGGTGAACAGCGGCTCGGGTGTCGTCCGGGTCAAGGTGCTGGCGGAGAGCCGACCGGACCCGGTGGGCACCGTCTCCAAGCCCTTCGCGGCCGCCCTGCCGGACCTCACCCACGAGATCCAGGTGAAGATCGCCGACGTCTCGCGGACCGTCAAGATCTACGACCCCGCCGCGGACGGCACCGCGCCCACCACCGTCCCCGAACTCGCCCTGCTGCTGGAGCGCAAGCTGCGGGCCCTGCCCGACGCCCCGGGCAAGCGGGCCTTCGCGGGCACCCGGGTGAGCGTGTTCGGGCGGCAGCTCCAGGTCGTCGCCGGCTCCACCGACCCGGCCGACGTGGTGCGCTTCCTCGGTGAGGCCGCCAACAACCTCGGGCTGGAGGGCTCGGTCAACCCGCCGGTCCTCGCCCTCGCCGGCGGCCAGGACGGCGGAGCCCCCGGCATGACGGACCTGATCGGCAGCGAGGCCGGCAAGACCGGCATCCAGGCCCTGCGCGACGTGCCGGACGTCAACCTGCTGGTGCTGCCGGAACTGGCCGGCTACGCCAGCGTGGACGACGCCGTCACGGTCGTCTCGGCCGCCCAGGCACTCTGCGCGGAGCAGCGGATGTTCCTGATCGTCGACTCGCCGCAGGCGTGGACGACACTGGACGCCGCCCGGGCGGGCCTGTCCGCCTTCGACTCGGTGCGCAACGACCACGCCGCGCTGTACTTCCCGCACCTGGAGCTGGTCGACCCGCTCACCGGCCGGCTGCGCAGCTTCCCGCCGTCGGGCACCATCGCCGGCGTGATGGCGCGCACCGACGGCCAGCGGGGGGTGTGGAAGGCCCCCGCCGGCACCGAGGCCGGGCTGCCCGGGGTGCGCGCGCTGACCGTCCCGCTGACGGACCGGGAGAACGGCCTGCTGAACCCGCTCGCGGTGAACTGCCTGCGGACGTTCCCGGTGGTGGGCCCGGTGGCGTGGGGCGCGCGGACCATGGCGGGCGCCGACGCGCTCAGCTCGCAGTGGAAGTACGTCCCGGTGCGGCGGCTGGCGCTGATGCTGGAGGAGAGCCTCTACCGCGGTACCAAATGGGTCGTGTTCGAGCCCAACGACGAGCGGCTGTGGGCGCAGATCCGGCTGAACGTGGGCGCGTTCCTGCACTCGCTGTTCCAGCAGGGCGCGTTCCAGGGCACGTCGGCGCGCTCGGCCTATTTCGTCAAGTGCGACAAGGACACCACCACGCAGGACGACATCAATCGCGGTGTGGTGAACGTCGTGGTCGGGTTCGCGCCCCTCAAGCCCGCGGAATTCGTGATCGTCAAGATCGAGCAGCTCGCCGGACAATTCGAGGTTTAGGATCTCCATGGTCGAGTTCACCGTCAATCCGCACCGGTTCGATCCGTACAAGAACTTCAAGTTCCTGGTCGTCTGGGACGGCCGGGTCGTCGCCGGAGTCAGCAAGATCAGCCCGCTCAAGCGCACCACCGAGGTGGTGAAGCACCGCAGCGGGGGCGATCCGAGCGCGCCGCGCAAGTCGCCGGGGCGCACCGACTTCGAGGCGGTCACCCTGGAGCGCGGGGTCACCCACGACCCGGAGTTCGACCGCTGGGCCAACAAGGTCTGGATGGTCGGCGCGGGCCGCGGGGCGGAGGTCTCGTTGCGGGACTTCCGCAAGGACCTGGTGATCCAGGTGCTCAACGAGTCCGGTCAGGTGGCGGTCGCCCACAAGCTGTACCGCGCCTGGCCGAGTGAGTACCAGGTGCTCGGCGAACTGGACTCCAACGCCAACGCGGTGGCGATCCAGAGCCTCAAGCTGGAGGTGGAGGGCTGGGAGCGGGACGAGGAGACGCCCGAGCCGGAAGAGCCGTCGTTCCAGCAGCCGGCCTGAGCGGCCGACCGATGGAACTCGCCGGGGAGGCCGCCCTGTTGGCCGCCTGGGAGGCCGGGCTGGCGGCCGGCCGCACCGGGCGGGCCCTGCTGCTGCACACCGTCGCCCGTCCGGGCGCCGGGACGGAGGAGCTGCTGGCCTTGCCGCTCGGCCGACGGGACGCCGAACTGTTCGTCCTGCGCGCCGAGTTGTTCGGCGAACGGCTCAACATGCGGGTCGGCTGCCCGAGTTGCGCGGAGGAGATGGAGTTCGCCTTCGACGCCGGGCAGCTGGTCGGTGCCGCGCGGCCGGCGGACGGCCCGCTGCGGGTGGAGCTGGACGGCTGGCAGGTCGGCTTCCGGCTGCCCACCCCCGGCGACCTGGCCGCCGCCGAACAGGCCCCCGCAGGCCAGGCCAGGGCCGTCGTGCTGGAGCGTTGCGTGCTGACCGCCGAGCACGGCGGGGAGCCGGTCCCCGCCCGGCAGCTCCCCGAACCGGTCCAGCGGCGCGTGGCCGAGGCCGCCGCCGCAGCCGACCCCTGCGCGGACGTCCGGCTGAACCTCAGCTGCCCCGAGTGCGGCGAACAGGCCCTCGCCGAACTGGACATCGCCTCCTACCTCTGGGAGGAGCTGGACGACTGGGCCCGGTCGACCCTGCTCGACGTCCACCTCCTGGCCACCGCCTACGGCTGGAGCGAGGCGGAGATCCTGGCGCTCAGCCCGCTGCGGCGCCGCTACTACCTGGAGCTGTGTGCAGATGCCTGACCACTTCGACCGCCTGGTGACGAAGGGCGGCCCGGACGGGTTCCGGGCCGGGGTACGGGTGCGCCCGCGCCTGCCGGGGCCGTTCGAACGACTCGACGCGCTCGCTCCGGCGCTGCCGGCCGTGGACGGGGAGTCGTTCGGGCCGGGCCGCTCGGTCGGGCTACCCGCTCCCATACCACTCCTCCGGCCGCCGGCACCGCCCGCGACGCCCGTCGAGAGGGCGCTGCGGGCGGTGGTCGGCGAGGACCGGCCGGCTGTCGCACCCGTCCTTCCGCTGCCGCGCACGCCGCTGCTGATCGCGCCGCCGGTCACGCCCGTTGCCGCACCGGCCGTCGAGCCGACGGTGCGGGGGGAGACCGCCCGCCCGGCAGCCGTACCGACGCCCGTCACCGCACCGCACCGGGCGGCTGCCCCCGAGCTGCCGACCGCGGCACCGCCCGCACCGGTCCGACCGGCCACCGCGCCGGCGTCCGTACGGCGGGCCGCCGTGGCGGCTGCCCCGGGCCAGGCGCACGGGACCGGGACCCGCCGCCAGCAGCGGCCGGTCGAGCGGGTGGTACGGGTCCGGATCGGGCGGGTCGAGGTCAAGGCCGCCCAGCCCACCCCGGCCGGACCGCGCAAGCCCGCGGCCGCCCGCCCCTCGCCCGCCCTGAACCTGGACACGTACCTCAACCGGGAGCGCTGATGACCGATCGAGTCAGGTGGTGGGCCCATGAGTAACCACCTCGCGATCGCCACCGTGAGCGAGGCACTGCGGCTGCTCATCACCCGAGCGCTCTCGCCCGACATCCCGTTCGCGGTCGAGGTCAGCGCCCGCAAGCCGCCGACCGAGCCGCCCACCGACCCGACCATCACCGTCTTCCTCTACCAGGTCACGCCCAACGCCTCGCTGCGCAACCGCGACGCGCCCACCCGCGCGACCGACGGCACCGTGCTGACCCGGCCGGCCGCCGCCCTGGACCTGCACTACCTGATCAGCTGCTACGGCGAGGAGACCCAGCTGGTCGGCCAGCGGCTGCTCGGCTGCGTGGTCCGGGCGCTGACCGAACAGCCGCTGCTGTCCCGGCAGTTGGTCGAGGAGGCGGCCACCCAGCCGTACCTGGTGGGGACGGACCTGGCCGCCTCGCCGCAGCGGGTGCGCTTCACGCCCACGCCGATGGACGTGGACGAGATGTCCAAGCTGTGGATGACGCTGTTCCAGACGCCGTACGCGCTGTCCGTCGCCTACCAGGCCACCGCCGTCTTCGTGGAGGGCAAGGCCGATCCGGTGGCCGGCAAGCCGGTGCTGCGCCGTTCCGTTCGGGCCGTGCCCTCCCGCGGACCGGTCGTCGAGCGGGTGCTCTCCCGGCCCGCCGGGTCCCAGGGCGCCCCCGCGGAAGGGCCGGTGACCAAGGACCGGGAGCTGGTGGTGGACGGCTCCGGCCTGCGCGCGGACCTGGTGGTGGCCCGGCTCGGCGAGCGCCGGGTGCCGGTCGACCCGGGCGGTGTCCGGGACGACCGTCTGGTGGTCGCCGTACCGGAGGACCTGCCGCCCGGTGTGTTCCGCGTGCAGGTGCTGCACGGGCTGGCACTGGACGGCCGACCGGCCGCCGAGCACCTCGCCGTGGAGTCCAACGTGCAGACCTTCGCCCGGCAGCCGCGGATCGTCGCGCCGATCGGCACCGCGGACCGCAGCGACGTACCGGCCGGGGTCTCGGCCCGGCTGGATGTCCGGCTGGACCTGCCGCTCCGGGACGACCAGCAAGTCCTGCTGCTACTGGACGAGTTGCGCCCGCCCGCCGGGCGGCCCGGGGCGAGCCACCAGTTCCGCGCACCCGCGCCGCCACTGCCGCGCACCGACCCGTTCGAGGTCCGGGTGCCGGTCGTCGGCGTCCGCCCGACGGCGTACCTGGCCCGGATCCAGGTGGACGGCGTGCCGAGCGAGTTGACGGTGTCCGGCGACGGGGCCTTCACCGGCCCGGTCGTGGACCTGACGCACTGACCGCAGGACAGGGGGGTTGGAGATGAGCACGCGCCGGAGACAGGGCCGCGACGGCTCGGCGGACGACTCGCACCGGGAGTCGATGTCCGCCGCGGTCGCCGCCGTGCTCGAACGGGTCGACGCGCACGCGGCCGGCCGTACGGCAGAGCCCGCCGTCCCCTCGGCCCCCGGCACCCGCCGGGGCGGGCGCCGCCAGCCCGCCACAGCCCTGGACGCAGTCACCGCTTCCTTCGGGCTCACCCCGTTCGAGCGCGACGTCCTCGTGCTGGCCGCCGCCCCCGCGATCGACCCCACGGCCGCCGCCCGGTGCGCCGCGGCGGGCGGCGACCCGGGGCGCGCGTACCCGACCTTCTCCCTCGCCCTCGCCGCCCTGGACCAGCCGCACTGGAGCGCGCTCACCCCGGTGGGCCCGCTGCGCCGCTTCCGGCTGGTCGAACTGGACGATGAGACGGCGCTCACCGCCTCCCGGCTGCGGATCGACGAGCGGGTGCTGCACTTCCTGGTCGGCGTGCCGTACCTGGACGTGCGGCTGCACGGCCTGCTCACCCGGGTAGGACCGCCCGGCGAGCTACCCGGCCCACACGAGCGGTGCGCCGCCGAGCTGGCGCGGGGGTGGACCTCGGCCGCGCTGTCCGGCCCGCCGCACACCGAGCTGACCGGCGCCGACCGCCGCACCCGCTGGGAGATCGCGGCGGAGGCGGCCCACCGCGCCGGACTCGGCCTCTACGCCGCGCACCGCGAGGACCTGCCCACCGAGCCCGCCGAGCGCGAGCAACTCGCCCGGCTGTGGCAGCGCGAGGCGATCCTGATCCCGGCCGCGCTGCTGGTGGAGAGCGGGGAACCGGGCCGGGAGCGTCCGCAGGCCCCGAACGGCGCGGAGGCCTTCCTCGCCAGCCTCGCGGTGCCGCTGGTCGTGTCCGGCGACGAGCCCCCGCCCGCCGGGGCCTCGGACCGTACCAGGCTGACCGTGCCCCCGCTCGGCCCCGAGGAGCAGCTGGGGATCTGGGCCGAGGCGCTGGAGGGTGCGCCGGGGGTCACCGAGGGCGGACTCCGCGCGCTGGCCGCGCAGTTCTCGCTGCCCGGCCATGTGATCCGCTCGGCCGCGGCGACCGCCCGGCGGGCCGCCGAGTCCACCGGCAACGGCGGGGACGGCGGGGAGGGTGCGGCCGGCGGGGAGGGCACGGACGTCAGCCGACTGGCCTGGCACGCCGGACTCGTGGAAGCCCGGATCTCCCTGGACGAGCTGGGCCGGCGGGTCGAGCCGCGCGCCGGCTGGGACGACCTGGTCCTGGAGGAGCGCCAGCGCGCGACGCTGCGCGAGATCGTCGCCCACGTCCGCCGGCGCGGCACCGTCTACCAGGAGTGGGGCTTCGAGTCGGTGCTGCGCCGCGGCCTCGGCGTGACCGCGCTGTTCGCCGGCGGGTCGGGCACCGGGAAGACGCTGGCAGCCGAAGTCGTGGCCGGGCAGCTCGGCGTGGACCTGTTCGTCATCGACCTCTCCCAGGTCGTCAGCAAGTACATCGGCGAGACCGAGAAGAACCTCCGGCGGGTCTTCGACGCGGCCGAGCGCGGTGGCGCGCTGCTGCTGTTCGACGAGGCCGACGCGCTGTTCGGCAAGCGCAGCGAGATCAAGGACAGCCACGACCGTTACGCCAACCTGGAGGTCAGCTACCTGCTGATGCGGATGGAGTCCTATCGGGGCCTGGCCGTGCTCACCACCAACATGAAGAAGGCGCTGGACCCCGCGTTCATGCGGCGGATCAGGTTCGTGGCCGACTTCCCGTTCCCCGGAGTGCCGGAGCGCGCCGAGATCTGGCGGCGGGTCATCCCCGCGCAGACCCCCAGCCGGGGTGTCGATCCGGAGCGGCTCGCCCAGCTCACCGTGGCGGGCGGCTCCATCCGCAACATCGCGCTGTCCGCCGCCTTCCTGGCCGCCGACGAGGACTGCCCGATGCAGATGCGGCACCTGCTGGCCGCCGCGCGCACCGAGTACCTCAAGCTGGAGCGCTCGCTGTCGCCTTCGGAGGTCTCCGGATGGATCTGACCGAGGGGCCAGGGGCCGGGCGGGGCAGTGCGGGAACGGGCGGTGCCGGGCGGATCGAGGTCGAGATCGGCGAGCTGGTCCTCGACGGCTTCGCGCGGATCGACCACGACCGGCTGACGGCGGCGTTCCGGGGCGAGCTGGCCCGCCTGGTCGAGGCGCGCGGGGTGCCGATCGCGGTCGACGGCGACCGTGCGCTGGACCTGCTCTCCGGACTGCCGCCACTGCCCGCGGGCGCCTCGGCGCAGCGGCTCGGCGAGGCACTCGCCCGCGCCGTGCACACCGGGCTGTCCGGCGGTGGCCGGGCGCCGGAGCGGGGGCGGACATGAGTCGACTCAACGCTCCCGCCCGGGACTCCGGGCCGAACGCCAAGCAGGGCGAGGGCCGGCGCAAGACGCGGGCGCCGAAGGCCCGTACGCCCGAGCCGAAGGAGATCGTCTCCGGCGCGGGCCAGCCGCTGGACCCGGGCCTGCGGCGGGAGCTGGAGGCCCGGCTCGGGCACGACCTCAGCCGGGTCCGGGTGCACACCGACCGGGACTCCGCCGCGCTGACCGAACTGATCGGCGCGGACGCCGTCGCCGTCGGTCCGGACCTCTTCTTCGGCGAGGGCAAGTACCGCCCGGCCGGCGAGGACGGCAGGCGGCTGCTCACCCACGAGCTGCTGCACACCGTCCAGGCCCCGAACCCGCTCGGCGCGCTGCGGGCCGGCCGCGATCTGGGCGCGGTCAGCCTGCCGCAGGACGCAATCGAACGGGAGGCGGAGCACGGCGCGCGCGAGGACCGGCCGGCGGCGGCGACGCCGGGTGCCACGCCGGGCTGGCTCCGCTACGCGACCGTCGACGCCGACCGGTTCCGCACCGAGCGGCTCGACCCGGCCACCCTGGTCGACCGGCTGGCAGCCGGCATCCTGCGCTCGCTGCGCGGGGACCCGACCGACTCCTCCGGCCGGGTCCGCCTGCAACTCGCCCGCTTCGCACCGGAGTTGCAGGCCTCCGTACTCGCCCGACTGGCGGACCGGCTGCCTTCGTCGGACTACACTCGGGTGCTGGAGCTGGTCGAGGCCGCCGAGCACCGCCCGGCCGACGTGGACGGCGCGCAGACGCCCGAGCCGGTCACCGATCCGGTGACTGCTTCCGACCGAGCCACCGACGAGCGCGAGCAGACGGACGAGCAGGACCGCGACAAGCAGGACCTCGACAAGCAGGACCTCGACGCGCAGGACCGGAAGCATCGACTCGACGAGGAGGCTCGGCAGTCGGACGACCCGAAGGGCCGGCGCAAGCGCCGCAAGGGGCACGGCGGCAAGGACGACCAGGAGCGCCCGGAGCAGCAGGACGAGCAGCAGGCCCAGCCCGCGGAGGGCGAGGCCGCGCAGACTCCACCGGGCGCGCAGCCGGCTCCGCAGCCGGAGGCCGGTCAGGCCCGGCCCGCCGCCGACGCACAGCCTCCCGCCGTCGAGGAGGCGCCCGGGACGACCGCCGACGCGGGGCCGGAGCAGGCCGCCACGACGGAGGAGGGCGCCCAGCCGACTGCCGTCTCCGTACCCGGCTCGCCCGAAGCCGGACCGACGGACGCCGCCGCCCAGCCCTCGGCCGGCACGAAGCCGCAGGAGCCCGCCGCCGCGCCGCTGCCGCAGCCGGCACCCGTCAAACCCGAGCGCCTGGACGCGATCGCGCGGGCCGAGGACAGCCCGCTCGCCCGGCACGGGCTGCTGGAGGGCGACCAGCAGCAGCGCGAAACCCGGGACGAGGAACGGCCGTTGGGCATGGAGCCCGGCGCGGACGCGGAGGTCCACGACTCGCCCGCCGCGGGCGAGGACCGGCAGTCGCAGTCGGCCGCCCCCGGGCCGGAGCTCAACCCGGGGGACTTCCTGCCCTCGGCCGACCTCGACGTGTCCGGTGTACCGACCACCGATCAGGTCCAGGTGGCCGCGGACGGCGCGCCCCCCGTGTATGCCGAGGCGCCGGAGTTCCCGGCGCCGCCCGCGACCAAGGCCGACCAGGTGCAGGCCGAGCGGGAGAGCCGGCCCGAGGACGAGACGGAGCCCACGGCTCCCGAGCAGGCCCGGCCCGACCCGGCCCAGCCCGAACCGGCACAGCCCGTGGCTGCCCCCGAGCCGGGCCCCGCCGCCGAGGCCGAGGACCGGAGCGCCCGTGACCTCCAGCCGGAGCAGCCGGTCGAGCAGGAGATCGGCCCCGACCCGACCACGAACCCGACCGCACCCGCGGCACCGGCCGCCGCCGCGCCCGCCCCTGCGGAGCCGCAGCAGCCGGAAGCCCCCGCCGAGGAGGCACGCGAGGCCGAGCCCGCGGCCACACCCGAGCCGCAGGGCCCTGGCCCGGAGCTCACCGCTGCCGCCCCCACCACGGCAGGTCCGCTCGGCGGCGACGGCCCGGACGGCCCCGGCGCCACTCCCGACACCGGCCGCGACGCCGGCGCCGCCCCCGGCCCGGCGGCCGAGCAGGCCGACGCGCCCGCCGGACTCGCCACCCAGCCCGCCCCGGACGCCTCACTGGAGTCCGGCGGCGGTGCCTGCGCGGGCCCGCAGCAGCCCACCACCGAGGCGGAGCCGGACGGTGCCGGTGGCAACGGCGGAGGCGCCGGTGGCGGCTGCGCGGCGGGCGGCGCAGCCGGGGGCGCCCCGCCCAAGCGGGAGGAGCAGCCGCCCCCGCCCGACGTCTCCGCCCAGGACCCGCAGAGCGCGCTCGCCACCGCCGCGAGCCTGCCGCCCGACCGGATGGCCGCCACCCTGGACGGCGTGGACGGTTCGGTGGACCGTACGGTCGGCGAGCAGCACGCCCGGCTGCAGGCCGCCCCACCGGCCGTCCAGCGCCCGTCCGGCGCCCCGCAGACCCAGTCCGGCCCGCCCGAAGCCGCGCCGCCCGCCGAGGCGGTGACGGAGCGGCTGGAGCGGGTCGGCCCGCAGGCCGCGGACGGCGAGCAGCAGAAGGCCGAGCAGAAGAAGGTCGGGGGCCGGAACCCCGGCGACCGGGTCGCCGCGCCCCACGTCGCCGACGACGCGAGCAACCAGGTCTCGCCGCAGGAAGTGCAGCAGGTGCAGGGCGCGGTCGGCGACGTGCCCACGACCGACCCGGCGTTGAACACCACCGTCGGCCCCGCGCCGAGGGTCGAACTGACCGGGGAGAGCGACCCGGCGCGCACCGACCAGCAGGCGGCGAAGCTCAAGGACAGTTCCACAAAGATCCTCGGCGTCGGCCGGGAGGACGCCGCCAAGCCGATGGGCGAGGACCGGATCTACCCGGACGTGCCGAAGGAGACCCTCACCGCCTCCGTACCGGGCGGCGGGGGCAAGGGCGGGGGCGCCAGGGCCGGCGGCGCGGTCGACACCCAGCCGGGCATCGGCATCGTGACCCAGCAGGAGCGCGGCCCGCAGATCCAGGCCGCGGTCGGCCAGGGCCAGAGCCGGCTGGGCTCCGAACAGGCCGAGCAGAAGCAGGGCGAGGCCGATGCGCGCCGGCAGAACCAGGCCGAGGTCGACCAGGCGGTGGCCGACAACGCCCAGGCCCAGGCCGGCGAACGGGGTGAGGCCACCGAGAAGGTCAAGGCCGAGCGCGAGCAGTGGCGCACCGAGCAGGACCGGAAGGTCACCACCGCGGACCAGGACTCCGACGCGGAGCACCAGGACAAGAGCGGCCGGATCGGCAAGAAGCGCACCGAGGCCGACAAGGACGTCCAGGACCGTCAGCAGCAGGACAACCAGAAGATCCAGGACAAGCGGAAGGAGGCCGAGGAGAAGGCGCAGAAGGAGAAGGACCGCAAGAAGGAGGAGTCCGAGGGCTGGTGGGGCTGGGTCAAGTCCAAGGTCAAGGCGGCCTTCGACGCGCTGGTCGAGGCGGTCACCAAGGTCTTCGACTACTTCCGCGGCCTGGTCAACGACATCATCGACGGCTTCCGCAAGTTCGCGGACTGGGCGATCGACCAGGCACGGAAGTTCGCCGTCGACCTGATCGACAAGCTCGCGGACGCGCTGATCAAGATCTGCGATGTCCTGCTGGCGGCCTTCCCCGAACTGCGGGACAGGTTCCGCAAGAAGATCGAGGAGTGGCGCGACAAGGCCGTCGCCAAGGTCAACGAGTGGGCGGACAGGCTCAAGAACGCCGTGAACAAGCTGCTCGACCTGCTCGCGGCCGGACTGAACGCCCTGCTGAACGCGCTGGAGGCCGGGCTCAAGGCCGCCATCGAGGCGGTCCGCAAGGCCGTCATGGACGCGATCGACTTCGTGCAGAAGGCGATCGCGATCTTCGGCGAGTTCGCGGTCCTGATCGGCGACATCGCCTCCGACCCGGGCGGCTGGCTCAAGAAGCTCGGCACCGCCGCGATCGACGGCATCCAGCACTACCTGTGGGGTGCGATCAAGAGCGCGGTGCGGACCTGGTTCAACGAGAAGGTCGAGTCGGTGGTCGGCCTGACCTCCACGATCGTCAACGTGCTGGTCAAGGGCTGCATCTCGATGGCCCAGATCGGACGGATGGCCTGGCAGGCGATCGTCGCCTCGCTGCCCGGCATGATCGTCTCGATCGTCGTCGAGAAGCTGGTGTCACTGATCGTGCCGGCGGCGGGCGCGATCATGGCGATCATCCAGGGCCTGGTGGCGGCGTGGAACACCATCAGCAAGATCGTCGCCGCGATCGGGAAGTTCGTCACCTTCCTGAAGGCGGTCAAATCCGGCTCGGCCGCCTGCCTGTTCGCCGACGCGGTCGCGGCGGGCGTGGTCGCGCTGCTCGACTTCATCTCCAACTTCCTGCTCAGCAAGCTCAAGGGCGCGGGCAAAGCCGTCGGCACCAAGCTCAAGGGGATCGCCCAGAAGATCCTCAAGGGCCTGGCCAAGGCTGGTCGCGGTGCCCGCAAGGCCGCCGGAACCGCCGTCAACAAGGCCCGCGCGAGCCTGCGCCGGGCCACCCGGTCACTGCGCAAGCCGCCCTTCCCCGGCCGCGCCCGCCCGGCCCGTACCGGCCCCGCCCGGCACACCGTCCGGCAGGCCGAGCGCCACCCCTCGGCCACCCCCGGACGCCCGCGCCGCGAGGTCACCCGCCCGAAGTCCTCCGCACCCCGCCGCCCCGTCTCGGCGGTCGGCCGCGCGCTCAACTCCTCCCGCCAGACCGTCAAGGCCGCCCTCAACCGCGTCCGGGTCGCCGCCCGCACCCTCGGCCGCAAGCTCCTCGACAGCAAGCTCGGCCGCGCCCTCACCAACGGCGCCCACAAGATCCGCGACGCCTACCGCAAACAGCGCGACCGCCTGCGCGCCTGGCACCAGAAGCGCCAGCAGCAGCGCGCGGACCGCCGCAAGCACGAGAACTCCCCGGACGCGAAGAAGCAACGCCTCGAACTGATCGTGGCCCGCATCCGGCCGCGGATCGAGCGCCTGCTGGCACGCGGGGTCCGGCAGGTGGTGCTCCGGCCCCTCCTGGCCGGGATGCGGGCCTGGTACCGGCTCACCGGGCTGGCGGAGGTCGGCAGTCCGGCCTTCACCATCGATGCCCAGCTCAACCCGACGGCCAGGGCCGCAGGCGGCTTCGAGCTGACGGCCGAGGAGATCCGCGGGATCATCCGCAAGCAGGCGGAGGGCCTGTTGGACCGGGCCGACGTCATCGAGGTCGCGACGCACATGCGGATTCTCAAGCACCAGGCCGGTGCCGATGCCGTGAACCAAGCGCTGCGGACACAGGGGGCACAGGACATACCCGGCGTCGTCCACTACCTGCGGAACCGCGGCACGGACCTCGACGTCTCGACCGCGCAGGGCGGTCCTCTCATCGTCCCGCCCTACAAGGTCGGTTGGGGGAAGATGGAGCACTACACGGTCGGCCCGGAGGGGGGAGCGGTCAGGGAGCAGAACCGGGGCGCCGGCAGCAACGCGGTCACCAAGGGGGTCGGCAAGTACCCGGAGATCGCGGCCGACCTGTCCCGCGTCGGGCTGACCGACATGAACTTCGCCATGGCGCTGAGGGCCTACAGCACGAACAGCCACCTGCCCCCCTCCTTCACGCCGGAGCAGCAGGCCCTGGTGCGCAACGCTCACTGGCTGATGTTCGTCCGGGAATCCGTCCGGAGCCCCGCGAACCTCGGCTACGCGGCCATGACGACCGATCTGCTGGCGCGCGGACCGCAGGCCGGCGGGCTGGACCGGAACCAGGCGTTCGCCCAGTACGAGGGCAACCGCCGGGGTGACCGGGGGCAGTTCCCGATGTCGATGAGGGGCGCCGCAGCCGCGGCGCGCGGTCTCAAGCAGGAGGAGGCGGGCCTGCTCACCAACCTGGAGAGCACGGCGGCCGATCGCAACGAGCTGAGGTTCCGCGAACTGCAGCTCGGCGAAGCCTGGGCACTCGCCAAGACCGGCGGCGTGGGGATCGCCGCCACGACGGAGGCGGACACCGTCAAGAAGGGCGAGAACCTCGTCCAACAGTTCCTGCTGCAGTTCTACGGCCTGAGATAAGAGGAAGACTCGCATGTCCCGATCGTTCACCCGCCTGGTCCTCACGCCCGATTTCAGCGAGCACGACTTCAAGCTGGTCGTCTGGGACCTCTTCTGGGACCTCCTCGACCTCGGACGGAAGGAGGACGGCGCCGTCGTCGACAGCTGGCTCACCCCGGGCGGCGGAGCCGAGGTGCACTACGTCGACGACGGGATCATCGGCATGCGGTACGTCACGATCCGGGGCGACGGCACGGCCGACACCGAGGCGGAGCTCCGGTCCCGCTGCCGGGTCTGGGCCCTGGACGAGGCCTTGACCGCCCTGCGTCAGGCTGCCGACCGGAACGACAAGCTCATCGCCCTCTACGCCGCCGCGCTGACCGCCGACGGCCCGGAGGACCGGTCGGTGGTCGAGGCGCTCGCCGACACCGCCCGGGACGACGATCCGGCGGTCCGACAGGCGGTGGTGCTCGCCACCGGGTACCTGCCCTGGCCCGGCCTGGTGGCCGTGGTGGAGGAGCTGAGCCGGACGGACCCGGTGGACCACGTCCGGCACAACGCCCGGGTCCTGCTGGAGGGTCTGGCCCGAACGGAAGGCGACTCCTGATGCCCTACGCGGACATTCCCAGGCCCGTGCGGTCCGGGCTGGTCATCGTAGATCCGCAGCGGGGGACGCCGCAGCGGGTCATCGTGCTGCAGTTCAATCCGGACAGCCTGGAGCGGTCGTTGGCGCCGCAGGTGGCGGGGGCGGACGGGAGCGGGGACCGGACGGAGGCGCTGCGGCTGAAGGGGCCGGCCGTGGAGACGTGGAAGTTCACCGCGGAGCTGGACGCGACGGACCAGTTGGACGTGCCGTCGCCGAACGGGATCCATCCGCAGCTGGCGACGCTGGAGTTGCTGGTGCAGCCGGCCAGTGCACAGCTGAGGACCAATCAGGCGCTCGCCGCGGCGGGGACCCTGGAGATCACGCCGGTCGAGGCGCCGCTGACGCTGTTCACCTGGGGCAGCAAGCGGATCCTGCCGGTGCGGCTGACCGAACTCACCATCACCGAAGAGGCGTTCGACATCGAACTGAATCCGATCAGGGCCGCCGTCGCGATCGGCCTGCGCGTGCTGACCGTCACCGATCTGCCGACCGGCCACCGCGGGGCCGAGCTGTACCTGGCGCACCTGGCGCAGAAGGAGCGGTTGGTCGGCGCCGCGGCCGACGGCCGGTTGAGTGTGCTCGGCCTGGGAGGGGGACTCCGATGACCGTCGACCCCGCGTCCGGCGCGCTGCCCGCGCCCTCGCCGTACCCGCTGACCAGCCGGTACCACGGCGTCCCGGTGGCCCTGCACACGACGCCGGACGGGCGGCAGGTGCCGTACCTGCGGCGGAGGCTGCTGCCGAGCGCGGACGGTCTGACCCCGCTGGCCGAGCACACCGTGAGCGCCGGCGACCGCCTCGACCTGCTCGCGAACCGCTACCTCGGCAGCGCCGACCAGTGGTGGCGGATCGCCGACGCCAACCCGGTGGTCGATCCGCGGGAGTTGACCGCGACGCCGGGCCGGCGGATCACCATCGCGCTGCCCGGTGCGGTGCCGGGGGTGGGCAATGCCTGACCTCTCGGCCGTCACGGGAGGCGGGCCGGTCGGGTCGATCCACCTCAGCCTGCTGATGGGTCCGCAGATCCCGGTGCCGGTGCCGCAGCCGGTGACGGACGCCCTGCTGTCGGCGCAGGTCACGGTGGCGTCCGGGCAGCGCAGTGGGTTCCAGCTCGCCTTCGACCTGTCGAAGCAGGGTCTGATCAACACCGCGCTGCTGCCGGGCGGCTTCTTCGACCCGAAGATCAGGGTCGTGCTGATGGTGACCGTCACGGGCACCCCGACCGTGCTGATGGACGGTGTGATCATCCGCCAGGAGGTGGGCATCAGCAACCAGCCCGGCCAGTCCACGCTCACCGTCACCGGCGAGGACCTGACGGTGCTGATGGACCTGGAGGAGCAGGCCGGGGTGCCCTTCCCCGCGATGTCCCCGGCGGCCCGGGTCGCCGCGATCATCGGAAAGTACGGGCAGTACGGCATCCTGCCGCTGGTCGTCCCCGAGCTGGTGCCGCAGACGCCGATGCCCACCCGGCGGATCGACTTCCAGAAGGGCACCGACCTCGGGTACGTCAGCGAGCTGGCGAAGGCCAACGGTTACGTGTTCTACCTCGACCCGGGCCCGGTCCCCGGGATGAGCCGGGCCTACTGGGGGCCGGAGAACCGGCTCGGCGTCCCGCAGCACGCGCTGAACGTGAACATGGACGCGCTGTCCAACGTCGACCAGCTGACCTTCGCCTTCGACGGCACGGCCCGCGAGGAGCCGGAGGCCCGCATCCAGCTCCCGGCGACCAAGGTGTCCTCCGTCCTGCCGGTGCCGGAGGTCAGCGTCCTGCGCCCGCCGCTGGCGCTCAAGCCCGCGCCGGCGCTGAAGAAGAAGGTCATCGCCGACACCGCCAAGAAGGACACCACCCAGGCCGTCGCCGAGACCATCGCCAAGGCGATGCAGTCGGCGGACGCCGTCTCCGGCTCCGGCCAGCTCGACGTCGTCCGCTACGGGCACGTGCTGCGCCCGCGCGAGCTGGTCGGCGTCCGCGGCGCCGGGCTCACCTACGACGGCCTCTACTTCGTCAAGAGCGTCACCCACAACCTCAAGCGCGGCTCGTACACCCAGAACTTCACCCTGACCCGCGAGGGCCTGATCGCCCTCCAGCCGACCGTCATCCCCTAACACCGCAGCAGGAGTTGCCCGCATGGCCGAACCGACCCGCTACCTCGGCAAGTTCCGGGGGACGGTGGTGAACAACGCCGACCCGCTCGGGATCGGCCGCATCCAGGCCCAGGTGCCCGACGTGCTGGGCGAGGCCGTGTCGACCTGGGCGATGCCCTGCTTCCCGGTGGCCGGTCCGGGCATGGGGCACTACGCGGTCCCGCCGGTCGGGGCGGGCGTGTGGGTGGAGTTCGAGCAGGGCGACCAGAGCTACCCGATCTGGACGGGCTGCTGGTACGGCTCCGCCTCGGAGGTCCCGGTGGAGGCGACGACCGGCCCGCCGGGGGCGCCGAACACGGTGCTGGAGACCACCGGGCGGCGGGTGATCGTCCTGTCCGACGACCCGACCACGGGGATCACGCTCCGCACCCCGAGCGGGGCCTCGATCGTGATCAACGACTCGGGCATCCAGATCAGCAACGGCCAGGGCGCCTCGATCTCGCTCGTCGGCGCCACCGTTTCCATCAACCAGGACGCCCTGAGCGTGACCTGACGGGGGAGAACGTCATGACCGGAAATCTGCTGCACGTCAATGCGACGGTGACCTGCCCGCACGGCGCCCAGGCGACGGCCCGGCCCGCCCAGGCGCGGGTGCTGGTCGCCGGCCAGGCCGTCACCAGTACGGCCGACCCGTACACCGTGACCGGCTGCCCGTTCAACGTGGCCGGCAAGCCGCAGCCCTGTGTGACGGTCCGCTGGGTGCTGCCGTCCGCCCGGATCCGGGTGAACGGCTCCCCCGCGCTGCCGCAGTCCGCCATCGGGCTGTGCCAGAGCGCCGAGCAGGTCCCGCAGGGGCCGCCGGTCGTGACCGTCGTCCAGCAGCGGGCGGAGGGCGTATGAACACCAGGCCCATGAACACCAGGCCCATGGACACCGGGGGTGCGCACGCCGCACAGCAGCCCGGGCCCGGCGCCGGGCCGACGGCTCCGCTGCCCGGTCCGGCCCGGACGGACCTCGCGTTCCCGTTCCGGATCGACAGCCGCGGGCGCACCGCCGAGGCGGCGTACGACGACCATGTGCGCGACCTGATCGAGCAGTTGCTGTTCACCAGCCCCGGTGAGCGGGTCATGCACCCGGACTTCGGCTGCGGGCTGCTCGACCTGGTCTTCGCGCCGAACAGCCCGGAGCTGGCGGCCACCCTGCAGCTGTCCGTCCAGGCGGCGCTGCAGCGGTGGCTCGGCGACGTCATCGAGGTCGCCGGGCTCGACGTGGAGAGCGAGGACAACGTGGTGCGGGTCGAGCTGGCCTACGTGGTCCGCCGGACCGGTACGCAGCGGCACGACGTGTTCGAGGGCGGGGTGGCGGCATGACCGGGCGATCCGAACGCCCGACGGCACAGTGCGGGGCGGACCCGCGGCGCGCCGACGTGCGCGCGGCGCACCTGCTGGGCCTGGACGGCGCCGAGCCGGAGGACGACGGACGCACGCTGACCGTGACCTTCCTCGGCCGGGCGCCGGGCGAGCTCGGCCTGGAGAACATCCGCGTCGACGGCGGCCGCCGGATCACCGGACTGCGCGCCCTCGCGGTCGATATCGAGCGCGCGGACGACCCGGAGCTGGACGACCGGATGCACGTCACCCTCGACCGGGCCGGCGACACCTCCCGCTACCGGCTGACCGTGGTCGAGGCGGACGCCTACGGCCGGCCGGGCACCCGACCGTACCCGGGCTTCGACCCGAGGTACGCGAGCACCGGGTTCTCCTTCGGCGCCGACTGCCCCTCGCCCTACGACTGCCGCACCGAGGAGAGCTGCCCGCCCTCCGCCCCGGCGTCCGCCGTCATCGACTACACCGCCCGCGACTACGAGAGCCTGCGCCGGCTCGTGCTGGACCGGATGAGCCTGACCACCCCCGGCTGGACCGAGCGGCACCTGCCCGACCTCGGCATCACCCTGGTCGAGCTGCTCGCCCACACCGCCGACCAGCTCTCCTACCAGCAGGACGCGGTGGCCACCGAGGCGTACCTCGACACCGCCCGACGCCGGGTCTCGGTACGCCGGCACGTCCGGCTGATCGACTACGCCGTGCACGACGGCTGCAACGCCCGGGCGTTCGTCGCCCTGGCGACGGACCGCCCGCTCACCCTCCACCCCGGCGGCTTCCGCTTCGCCGCCGTCGACGTCAGCCGGCTCGGCCCGCAGGAACGCCCGGAGCTGTCCACGGTGATCCCCGACGAGCAACTGGACGCGCTCAGCCGGACCGCGGCAGTCGAGGTGTTCGAGCCGCTCGGCGGAACGGACCTGGTGCTGCGCCCCGAGCACAACACCATCCGGTTCTGGACCTGGGGCGACCAGGACTGCGTCCTGCCGAAGGGCGCGACCTCCGCCACCCTGCGCGACGACTGGCACGAGGCCGACCGGCCCGAGGACCGCACCCGGCACCTGGCGCTGCGCCCCGGCGACCTGCTGGTCGTCGAGGAGGTGCTCGGCCCGCGCACCGGCGCCGCCGCCGACGCCGACCCCGCGCACCGCCAGGCCGTCCGGCTCACCTCGGTCACCCACCTGGTCGACGAGCTGTACCGGCAGCCCGTGGTCGAGGTCGAGTGGGCACCGGAGGACGCCCTCTCCTTCCCGGTCTGCCTGTCCGCACACGGCGGGAGCGACTGCGGCCCGATCACCGACGTGAGCGTCGCCCGCGGCAACGTCGTCCTGGTCGACCACGGCCGCTCGCTCACCTTCTGCGGCGGAGCCCCGGAGACCTTCGCGGTGCCGCCGGAGCCGGTCCGGGTGGCACCCTGCGGGCCGGACGGATCCGGCTGCGCGGACCGCACCGGGGGCAGCCCCGCCGCGGAGGCGATCCACGAACTGCTCGACCGGACCAGGACCGGCCGCCAGCTCGGCCCGCAGCAGGTCCGCGAGCTGTACGCGCTGCTCGGCGAGGCGGCGGTCCGGCGGGCCGGGCTGAGCATCCAGCTCGCGCCGGGCGCGAGCGCGGAGGGCGAGGACGGCCAGGGCAGCGTGGTCGAGCCGCCCACGGCCGACGCCCAGGCGGCGACGCTGGAGACGCTGCTCGACCAGACCCGCTACCCCGTCCTGCCGCAGCCTTTCCGGCCGGTGCTGCGCTACGCGCCGGTCACCCAGGCGGCCGCCTACCCCGACCGGGCGCACGTCTGCGCCCGGCAGGCCGCCCTGCTCGCCGGCATCCCCGAACGGGTCCGCCGGCGGCTGGAGGAGCTGTGGCACCGGGCGGACTGCGGCCACCCCCTCTCCCGCGCCGAACTCGCCGAACTGACCCTGCTGTTCGGGGCCCAGGTGGTCCATGAGCTGCACCTCGCCGAACGGCCCGCCGCCGGGCTGCGTGAACTGCTGGCCCGCCGCACCCGCCTGCTCGCCGCCAAACTGCGCCGCCTCGAGGTGCTCACCGCCCGGGCCCGCTCCGGCGGGGTGCTCCGGCGGCCCGGCGTCTGGGAGGTGGCGCAGAGCTGGGGCGGCCGGTACGCCTCCGGGCTCGACCCCGACTCCCCCGCGCTGGCCGGCCCGGCGTCCGGGATCGCCGTCCAGGACCCTCGTGCCGCACTGCCGGCCGTCCGGGCCACCGCCGGGGGCCAGGAGTGGACGCCCCGCCGGGACCTGCTCGCCGACGGCCCGCGCGACCGGCACTTCGTCGGCGAGCCGGAGGACGACGGCCACCTCGCGCTGCGGTTCGGCGACGGGCGGCACGGTCAGCCGCCCCGGCCCGGCGCGGAGTTGCGGGTCGCCTACCGGATCGGCAACGGCACGGCCGGCAACGTCGGCGCGGAGGCCATCAACCACCTGGTGGTCTGCCAGGACCAGCCGCCCCACCCGAGGGGGCGCAGCACCGTCGTACCGCCGCAGGACGCGCTGCTCCGGGTCCGCAACCCGATGCCCGCGAGCGGCGGCACCGATCCCGAACCGCTCGACCAGGTACGGCAGTCGGCCCCGCTCGCGCTGAGCCGCACCCGGCTGCGCGCCGTCACCGCCGCCGACTACGCGGAGCTGGCCGCAACCCTGCCGGGCGTCCGGCGGGCCGCCGCCGAACTCCGCTGGACCGGCAGCGTCCAGGAGGTCCACGTCGCCGTCGAGCCGTACGGGCACGCCACCGCGGACACCGCCCTGCTCGAAGCGGTCGGACACGGCCTGGAGGCGTACCGCCGGATCGGCCACGACCTGGTCGTCCGCCCCGCCCTGGTGGTGCCGCTCGACCTCGAACTGCAGGTCTGCGCCGCCCCGGGCTACCAACGCGGCCACGTGCTCGCCGAGTTGCGGCGGGGCTTGAGCAACCGCGCCCTGCCGGACGGCCGCCTCGGCTTCTTCCACCCGGACGCGCTGGGCTTCGGCGAGCCGGTGCGGGTCTCCCGGCTGGTGGCCGCGGCCGCCGCCGTACCGGGCGTGGTCAGTGCCCGGGTCACCCGGCTGCGGCGGCAGTTCGGGCGGGACGACGGCGAGCTGGCCGAAGGGCTGCTGCGGCTCGGCGGGCTGGAGATCGCCGGCTGCGACAACGACTCCGACTGGCCGGAGAACGGCCGGCTCTCGATCGTGATCGGAGGTGGCCGATGAGCGGCCAGTGCACCTGCGGCTGCGCGGGCACCGCCACCGCGACGCCGGTACCGCTGTTCAACCCGCCCGGGCTCGACGCCATCGGCTACCGGGTCGGCGGCTACGGGGAGTTCCTCGACAGCCTGCTCGCCCGGCTGTCCGGACCCGCCTACCCGGCGCTGCGCGACCTGACCGTCCGCACCCCGGACGACCCGGCGATCGCGCTGCTGGACTCCTGGGCCGTGCTCGCCGACGTGCTCACCTTCTACTCGGAGCGGATCGCCAACGAGGGCTACCTGCGCACCGCCACCGAGGAGGGCTCGCTCACCCTGCTCGGCCGGCTGGTCGGGCACCGGCCCCGGCCCGGCGTCGCCGCCGACACCTACCTCGCCTACACGCTCGACCACGACCCGCGGGCCGCCGAGGACCCGACCGTGACCATCCCGCGCGGCGCCCGCAGCCAGAGCGTCCCCGGCCCCGGCGAGGACCCGCAGTCCTTCGAGACCGCCGAGGACCTCGCCGCCCGCTCCGCCTGGAACGAACTGGCGGTGCTGCGCCGCCGCCCGTACCAGCTGACGCCCGGACAGCTGAACCCCGGCGGCCGGGCCGAGCTGTTCGCCGCCGGCACCGCCAACAACATCAAGCCCGGCGACCGGCTGCTGTTCGTGTTCAGCGCCGACAAGGCAGCCGACCCGGTCCACCGGGTGCTGCGGCTGGTGCCCGAGGTGCGGCTCGACCGCGAGAACGACGTCACGGTGATCGGGCTGCCCCGGGACCTGCGCACCCTCAAGGACCTGCGCGCCGAGCTGGCGGACTGGATCACCGTCACCGAGAACGCTCCGAACCCCAGGCCCGGGCACAGCCGGATCGTCCGGGACTTCGACGACCAGGTGCTGGCCCCGCTGCGCGCCGACCTCGACCGGCCGTCCGGCCCGCTGAGCACCCCCGCGGACTTCGCCGAGCGGCTCGCCCCGGTGATCTCCCGGTCGGCCGAGGCCGCCGAACTGGCGCGCTCCCAGCAGCCGGTGGCCGACTGGTTCGGACGCCTCGGCGAGGAGCTGTCCGGCCTGCGCGACCGCGGCCACCAGCTGGAGCCGCCGCAGGCTCCCGACAAGCCCGGACCGCACCCTCCCGGCATCGGCACCGCCGACCCGGCCGTCCGCGGACTCGGCTCGGTGCTGGCGGCGCTGCGCACCGCCCCCACCCGGCCCCCGCTGAGCGCCCGGGACCTCGCCCGCGACCCGCAGCGCCTGTTCGCGCCCGGCTCGGACCTCGGCGTGCAGCTGCTGTCCGCGCTCGACCCCCGGCTGCGCGACGGCCTCTACCCCGCCTGGCGGCGGGTCGACCTGACGGCGCCGCTCGCCGTGCACGAGATCCAGGCGATGCGGGTGGTCGCCACCCCGTTCGGCGCCACCGCGCCGCTCAAGCCCGTCTACGGCAACGACGGCCGGATCGACCGCTACGTGGACTGGCCGCTCTCCGGCAGCACGCTGATCGGCGTCCGGGTCGGCTTCGACACCGCCGGCACCGTCCCGAAGACCGCCGACTTCACGTACGTCGAAGCCGGCAGCCTGACGCACAACGCCTTCTCGCTGCCGTGGGACCACACCTTCCCCTTCGGGCCCGGACAGGTCAAGGTGGTCACCACCGAGCCGCCGGCGCCGAATCCGCACGCCGCCGCCGTGCGCGCCGCCGTGCCCGCTCCCGACCAGGAGGCCGGGGTCAGCGCCAAGTTCCTGGCCAAGCTGCCCGAGCGCACCGTCGTCGTGTCCCGCCCGCAGGCCGACGGCCGCATCCACGTGAAGGTCGACGGCGGGCCCGGCGCCGCGCTCGACTACCAGCTCGACCCGGGCCAGGAGAAGACCGGCGAGTCCGGCGAGCTGAACGTCCGGGTCCACCGCTACACCGCGACCGACGAGTCGCCGCCCGCGGTCGAGGTGGTGTTCACCACCAAGCTGCAGCCGGTCTCCGGCACGGTCCTCGCCCTCGACGCCGTGTACGACCAGATCGCGCCCGGCAGCTGGGTGGTCATCCAGCGCCCGCGCAAGGGGATCGACGGCGGCATCCCGGGCAGCCGCGACCTCGCCGAGGTCATCACCCGGGTGACCGACGTACGCGTGATCTCCCGCGCCGACTTCGGCATCACCGGAAAGGTGACCGAACTGTCCCTGCAGCAGCCGTGGTTGGACGAGAAGGACACCCAGCTCTCGGACATCCGGGACGCCACCGTCTACGCCCGCGGCGAGTCGCTGCGACTCGCCGACGAGCCCGTCACCGAGGAGGTCCACGGCGACCGGATCGAACTCGCCCGGCTCTACGACGGGCTGACCCCCGGCCGGTGGATCGCGGTCAGCGGCGAGCGGACCGACATCCCGAACACCACCGGGGTCCGGGGCACCGAACTCGCCATGATCGCCGGCGTCGGGCAGAGCGTCGACCCGCGCCTGCCCGGGGACACCGTCCGCACCGCCATCACGCTCAGCGCCCGCCTCGCCTTCCGCTACCGGCGCGACACCGTCCAGGTCCTCGGCAACGTGGTCCGCGCCACCCAGGGCGCCACCCGCGACGAGGCCATCGGCAGCGGCGACGCCGGCATCCCCGGCCAGCGCTTCACGCTCTGGCAGTCGCCGCTCACCTGGCTCGCCGCCGACACCCCCAGGGGCGCGCGCAGCACCCTGGAGGTCCGGGTCGACGGGGTGCGCTGGCACGAGGTCGACAGCCTCGCCGGGCGCGGCCCGGACGAACAGGTCTACGTCAGCGCGACCACGACCGACGGCCGCACCACCGTCACCTTCGGCGACGGCGTGCACGGTTCACGCCTGCCCACCGGCCGGGAGAACGTCCGCGCCCGCTACCGGATCGGCATCGGCGAGAGCGGCAACGTCGGCGCCGGACGGATCACCCAGCTCACCACCCGCCCGCTCGGCGTCTCCGCCGTCGTCAACCCGCTGCCCGCCACCGGCGGCGCCGGACCGGACGGCCCGGGCCTGGCCAGGCGCACCATCCCGCTCGCCGTCACCGCCCTGGACCGGCTGGTCTCGGTGCCCGACTACGAGGACTTCACCCGCTCGCGGGCCGGCATCGGGCGCGCGAGCGCCACCCGGCTCTCGGACGGCAGGCGGGAGCTCGTCCACGTCACAGTGGCCGGGGTGGACGACATCCCGCTCACCGCCGACTCCGACCTGATCCGCACCCTGCGGTCCTCGCTCACCACCTACGGCGACCCGAAGCTGCCGGTCGAGGTCGCGCCGCGCGAACTCGTCCTGCTGGTCGTCGCCCTGAGCGTCAAGGTCGACCCGGACCACTCCTGGGACCTGGTCGAACCGGCGCTGCGCCGCGCCCTGCTCGACCGGCTCGGCTACGCCGGGCGCCGACTCGGCCAGAGCGCCCACCTGTCCGAGGTGCTCACCGCCGCCCAGGCCGTCCCCGGCGTGGACTGGGTCGAGGCCGACGCCTTCACGGGCGTGCCCGGCAGCCTCACCCCGGAGGGCCTGGAACACCTGTCCGAACAGCTCGCCCAGCCGCAGCCGACCGTCCCGGCCCGACTCGCCCGCTTCGACGAACAGCGGTACCGGGTGCGGGGCCCCGAAGCGGAGACCCTCACCGAGGTCGCCGCCCGCAACGGCGTCTCGGTCGCCGAGCTGCTGCGCCTCAACCCGTCCGTCACCGACACCCGGCCGCTGCCGCCCGGCCGCGTGGTGACGGTGTTCCGCGGCATCCGCCCGGCCCAACTCGCCCTGCTGTCACCGAACCTGCCCGACACGTTGATCCTCAAGGAGGTGCTCCGATGAGCGAGCGGTGGGGGTCCCCCCGGCCGGAGGCCGGGGGAGAGCGAACCGTCAAGAGGCGCGTGTGGGCGAATGCCCCTGCCGAGCGAAGCGAGGTGGGCGCATGAGTCGTGATCCGGACGAACTGGTGGAGCTGCTGCCGCAGTGGCACCGGCTGCGGGACGCCGAGGCCGGCGAGCCGCTGCGCGCCCTGCTGGCCGTCATCGCCGAGCAGGTCGACGTCGTCCGCAGCGGCGTCGAACAGGGCTACCAGGACTGGTTCGTGGAGACCGCCGCCGACTGGGCCGTCGCCTACCTCGGCGACCTGGTCGGCTACCGGATCCTGCCCGGCTACGAGGAGGTGCTCGCCACCGGCCTGCACGGCGGGGCCTCCCCGGAGCGGGCCGCGGCCCGCGACCGGCTCGCCGCCCGGCTGGCGCCGCGGCACGACGTCGCGAACACCGTCGCCAACCGCCGGCGCAAGGGCACGCTCGCCCTGCTGGAGGAACTGTCCGCCTCGGTCGCCGACTGGCCGGCCCGGGCCGTGGAGCTCTCCCGGCTGCTCGGCGACACCCAGCCGGTGCGGCTGCTGCGCCCGGACGAGGAGCCGGCCGACCGTCAGCGGCTGAGCCGGGGCCGGCTGGTCGACGTGCGGCGCGGCGCCGAGCTGGACCTGCTCGGCGGGCCCTTCGACGGGCAGGCGCACACCGCCGACGTCCGCCGGGCCGCCTCCACCCGCCGCCAGGGCGGCTACACGCCGGCCGGTGTCGCCCTGTACGTCTGGCGGCTGAAGCCGTACCCGGTCACCCGGGCGCCCGCGTACTGCATCGACCGGGCCAGGAACCTCTTCACCTTCTCGGTCCTCGGCAACGACGCCCAGCTGGTCACCAAACCCGAGCCGGAGCCGTCGACCACCCACCTCGCGACGATCGACAACGTGCCGGCCCCGATCCGGCGCCGGCAGCTCTCCGAGCGCCTGGCCGACTACTACGGGCCGGGCAAGAGCTTCGCCATCTGGCGCGACGGCGCCCAGGAGCCGGTCCCGCCCGCCGAGATCACGGTGGCCGACCTGAGCGGCTGGACGTACCGGCCCAAGCGCGGGCAGGTCGCCGTCGACCCGCTGCTCGGCCGGATCGCATTCGGCGCCCGCTCCGCCCCGCGCCGCGGCGTCTGGGTCGACTACCACTACGCGTCCGGCGACGACACCGGCGGCGGGGAGTACCCGCGCGACCGCCCGGAGGCCCGGCACCGGACGGTCTACCGGGTCGGCCCCGGCGGGCCGTACGAGCGGATCAACGACGCCTACGAGAAGTGGCGCGCCGACCAGGAGTCCGGCAGCGCGGGCGGCGCCGCCATCATCGAGATCACCCACAGCGGCGCCTACCAGGAACAGCTGGACTTCGACCTGGCGGCCGACGACCGCCTCGAACTGCGCGCCGCCGAGGGCACCCGGCCGGTGATCCGGCTGCTCGACTGGTACAGCAACCGGCCGGACGCGCTCAACGTCCGGGGCGTCCGCCCGGGCGGGCGGCTGGTCCTGGACGGGCTGCTGATCACCGGTCGCGGCGTCAACGTCACCGGACCGCTGGCCTCCGTCACCCTGCGGCACTGCACCCTGGTGCCGGGCTGGTCGCTGGAGCCGCACTGCGAACCGCACTCGCCGCAGGAGCCCAGCCTCGTGCTGGACCACACCACCGCCTGCGTGACGATCGAGCGCAGCATCCTGGGCACGATCCAGGTCGTCGGCGACGAGGTCGACACCGACCCGCTGGAGATCCACCTCGCCGACAGCATCCTGGACGCCACCGGGCCCGAGCGCCCGGCGCTCTCCGGGCCCGACTGCGAGCACGCCTACGCCCTGCTGCACGCCCACCGGTCCACGGTGGTCGGCGAGGTGCACACCCACGCGGTGCCGATCGCCGAGGACTGCGTGTTCACCGGGCGGCTGCGGGTGGCCCGCCGCTCGCTCGGCTGCCTGCGGTTCTGCTACGTCCCGCCGTGCTCGCGCACCCCGCGCCGGTACGAGTGCCAGCCGGACCTGGTGCGCTCGGCGGTGACCGAGCTGGTCGAGCGCGGCGAGCTGGACCCGGCGCAGGCCGCCCGGCTGCGCGAGCTGGAGGCCGAGCGGGTCCGCCCGCTGTTCACCAGCCTGCGGTACGGCACGCCCGGCTACGGCCAGTTGGCCGCCGGGTGCGCGCCAGAGATCACCCGCGGCGCCGAGGACCGCTCCGAACTCGGGGCCTTCCACGACCTGTTCCAGCCCCAGCGCGAGGACAACCTGCGGGCCCGGCTGGCCGAGTACACCCCGGCCGGCACCGACGCCGGGATCTTCCACGCCTCCTGACCCGCTCCGACGACCCGCCCCGAGTGAATCCGAAAGGGAAACCGTGCACGCAGACTTCTCGCGCCTGACCTTCCGGCCCGGCAAGCACTACTCCGCGGTGCTGACCCAGCAGGGCCGGGTCCAGCTCGACGCCGACGCCAACGAGCAGGCCGCAATCGAGCGGTACCAACTGCGCACGCTCGCCGCCGACCTGATCGGCCGCCGCGGCGGACCGGCCGCGGCGGCCGGATTCGCGATCGGCTACCTGCCGGGCAACCACGACGTGGACGACCTCACCATCGGCGGCGGCCGCTACTACGTGGACGGCATCCTGTGCGAGGCCGACCGGCCCGAGCCCGGCATCGCCGTGCCCCACGACGGCGGCCAGGGCGACGGCGGCGACGCCCGGGAGGCACCCGCCGGCTGGACGTACTGGGACCAGCCGGACGCCTACCGGGACCAGGAGCGCGACGGCGACCGGCTGCCCGGCGAATTCCCGTTCCTGGTCTACCTGAAGGTCTGGGAGCGCAGCGTCACCGCCGTCGAGGACCCGGAGATCCGCGAGGTCGCGCTCGGTGCGGCGATGCCCGACACGGCGGCCCGGGCCAAGCTCGTCTGGCAGGTACTCGCCCTGCCCGCCTCGGAGTTGAGCGTTCCGGACGGCGGGGCGTCCCGGGTGCGGGAGGCCTTCGACGCGTGGGCCGAAGCGCACGAGCGGCCGGGCGGGCTGCTGGCCGCGCGCGCCCGGCGGCCGGAGCGGGCGAGCGAGGACCCGTGCCTGGCCCACCCCGAGGCCGGCTACCGGGGCCCGGAGAACCAGCTGTACCGGGTGGAGGTCCACCACGGCGGCTCGGCGGAGGGCTGCGCCACGTTCAAGTGGTCCCGGGAGAACGGCTCGGTCGTCCTGCCGATCGCCTCGATCGAGGGCGTCTGGGCCGACCTCACCACACTGGGCGACGACGACAAGCTCAGCCTCTCGGTCGGCGACTGGGTCGAGGTCGCGGACAGCGCGTACGTCAGCCGGGGCGAGGCGGCGAACCTGCTCCAGGTGGAGGAGACCGACCTGCCGGGGCGCCGGGTGCGGCTGTCCGCCGAACCGGTGCCGGAGGTCGGGCGGCTGGCCGAGCGCCACCCGTTCCTGCGCCGCTGGGACCACCGGGCGCCCCGCGGCCGGGACGCCCTGCCGCTGGCCGGCGGCGCCCTGCAGCTCCAGGAGGGCGCCTGGCTCGACCTGGAGGACGGCGTCCAGGTGTACTTCCGGCCGGGCGGCGAATACACCCGGGGCGACTACTGGCTCATCCCCGCGCGGACCGCCACCGGCTCGGTGGAGTGGCCGCAGAACGCGGCCGGCGAAGCGCTGCTCCGGGAACCGGCCGGAGTCCGGGTGCACCATGCCCCGCTCGCCTGGGTGAAGGGCCCCACCACGGTCGTCGACCTCCGGCAGACCTTCGCCCCGCTGACCGCCCCCACCCCGCAGTAGGGCGTGTCCACGGCCCGCGCATCGAGTACCTCATCGGCCAGACCCCGCCCCAGGCCTGGCCGAGGCCGTCACCGGACACGCCGCCAAAGGGCGAGCGCTCCTACGACCGGGCCGCACGAGGAACTGCTCGTTGGTCGGGACGCGCACACGTCCGTCATCGCCGGCCTCGTCCTCGCCGGCGTCCGGCCGGTCCGGGTGGAGCCCCAGCTACTCCTGGGCGCTCAAGGGCGTCTTCCAGGTCTTGATGGACGGGATGATCGCTGAGGCCGCCGCGCGCGGCCAGGTTGACTTGTCGCTGGTCAGC
>NZ_JBVIRY010000052.1:0-44649 GCF_055575795.1 Kitasatospora sp. NPDC034023 | reverse complement strand
GGTGATCATGAAGCGTAGAGAACTCCATGATCGGGCGAACCGTGCCTGCCCTGCTACTACCGATTAGCTCGGCACCTACTGGCGGACGCCCTTAGTGAGGGTGAGGCCCCCGCACCTACCCAGCACGACCTCGAAAGAGAGCTCGCGATGACCGCACGCGACGCATCCGACCACGCTGCCTCCGTGGCATCCGCCTTCGTATCTGACCTGTCGTTGGACCAGATCCGCGAGGATCTCGTCCAGCTCGCCCGGACGTACAACAACAGGCCGCCCTACGACGTCTTCGGCGACACCAAGGTCATCCGAGCCAACGCCCAATCCCTGCTCGACCGAACCCACATACCGGAGCAGAAGCAGGAGCTGCTGATCATCCTTGGCCAGGCCACGGCTTTGCTGAGCATGACCGCGTTCGACCTCGGATCCCTGGGTTCGGCGACCCGACTCGCCCGGTCGGCCGCCATGTATGGGGAGGTCACCCGGTTCGACCCGCTCCGGGTCTTCGCCGGCGGCACTCTGGCCATGCTCGCCTACTGGGACGGGCGGCCCACCGAAGCGCTCCAGTTCATCAAGCAGGCCCAGATGTTCACCGGGGTCGGCACCGCTGGCCGGGCCCGCATCGCCG
Source organism: Kitasatospora sp. NPDC034023 (assembly GCF_055575795.1). NCBI lineage: Bacteria > Bacillati > Actinomycetota > Actinomycetes > Kitasatosporales > Streptomycetaceae > Kitasatospora > Kitasatospora sp. NPDC034023. The sequence goes on along the minus strand of NZ_JBVIRY010000052.1, from coordinate 44,027 downwards.
CGATCGAGGGCCGCGCGTACGGTCACCTCGGAGACGCGGTCCGTGCCACGCGGGCCGTCCAGCGCTACGCCGACACGGACTCCGATGACCGAGACGACCTCCACGATGGGATCGGCGGGGAGTTCCAGCACAGCGCCGCCCGGATCGCGCGCTCGCATGGCACGACGTTCCTCCTCCTCCGGGACGGCGCCGCCGCGCAGGCGCACGCTCGCCGCGTCCTGGAGCTGCAGGCCGAGCTTTCCCAGAGGGAGCAGATCCTCCGTTTCGAGGCCGAAGCTCGAGCTGACCTCGCTGCGGCGTTGATCATCGGCGGCGACCTGGACGCGGCCGTGGAGGCACTGGCACCGATCGCCAACCTGGCTCCCGATCGTCGGGCGGCAGGCCTCGTCGAGCGGGTCCTCAACGTGCGCAAGCTCCTCACCCACGGACCGGTCCGGACGGCGGCTGCAGCCGTGGTGCTCAGCGAGGCTCTGGAGGCATACGTGAGGGACTCGGCTCCCAAGCAGGTCGGTCCCGGCGCGGCGCGGCTCGCCCTTGGAGGATGAGAAGGCGGTGATCAACGACGCGCGCTAGGCAACGCCGGGCGCGCGTCGTTGTGTTCAGCCCGCAGAACCGGTGGCGGCCGACAGGATCGCCGCCTCCCGGTCAGCGGCGATGCCGTGCGCGGCAGCCCGGGGGTGCGGCACCGGCTCGTTGCCTGACGTTAGCCACTGCCAGGTGTCGCGGACGGTGTCCTCCAGCGGGCGGCATACGAGGCCGGCCGCGTAGGCAGTCGAGGAGTCGATCTGCCACACGCCTTCGTGCGTGCGCCACAAGGGAAGCTCGGTCCACTGCCGCACACCCTGCTCCAACAGCACCCCGTCCGGCACCCAGCGGAGCCGGCCGGAACTGTCGGTGGCACGGAGGCAAGCCTTCAGGAAACTGCCCATGGTGTCGCGACCCGTCGGCGCGGTGACGTTGTGGATCCCGCCGCCCGGACGCCCGGCGACATCAACGGCGAAGTCCGCCACGTCCCGTACATCGACCGGCTGGATGCTCTTGCCCGGGGCTCCCGGCGCGAGGATCTCGCCTCCGCGCGCGGCCCGCCGCAGCCACCACGGCAGCCTGCCGACGTACTCCCCGGGGCCCAGGATGACGCCAGGCCGCAGAATCCACGAGCGTTCCGTGCCGAACGTCTCAAGGACGGCCCGCTCGGCGCCGGCCTTCTGGCGGCCGTAGTAGAGATCGGGGCCCAGCCAGCCGGGCGGATTGCGGCCGTAGTCCTCGTCCGCGTCCGCCGGGCCGTCCATCAGCTCATCGCCCACGCGAAGAGGGTGATCCGGCCAGCCGGCGTACACGGACACTGTGGAGATGTAGACGTACCGCTCCGCGACCGCTTCGAGTGCACGGACCCCGGCTAGCACCACCCGAGGAGGCTGCTCGCTCGCCGACGTGTCGATCACCGCGTCCCAAGGGCCCGCAGCGGCCAGGCGGCCCAGGTCCTCGGCAGAAGTGCGGTCGCCGAAGACTGTCTCGGCGCCGGGGACTGCCGCGCCGGATCTCCCGCGGTTGAACGTCGTGACCGCCCATCCGCGCGCCAGCGCCTCCTCGACGACTGCCCTGCCCAAGAACCACGTGCCACCGATGACCAGAACTCTCCTCATGCCGGGCATCCTGCCCAACACCACTGACCTGCCGCCACCCTTGTCGGGGAGCACTGACGAGAACCGCAGGTGAGAGCCGCACCTGTGGCCGAGATGACAGTGCGGTGAGAGGTCGGTGATCGGGGCTCCTCAAGGCGATCGGCTGGTGATATGGCGGCGGCATCACGGGGTTGCCAGGGTTGAGCGATCGGCCGGAACCACGGGTCGAGCCACAAGATCGGTGCCTGCCCGATCAGGCACCGGTGGGAGATGTCCGAGAGGAGAATCCGATGGAGAGCACCATGCCCGCTGTCTCAGAGGAGGACGGGGGCGGCCTCCTGGTCGCCGTCCGCAACATCCGCGCCGCTCGTTCCCGCGCCGAGATGCCGTCCGACAACACGGGCGGCAAGTCGGACCAGAACGACACCTGAGCCGGACGCCCGCGATGCATGATTCCGCTTCGTGGGCGGTGCGCCTGGGTGGGAACCTGTTCCTCACCCAGGCGTTCCACCGCTCCTATGCCGTCTTCCCGGCGGACGGGACCAACAGGGTTCCCCTCCTGTCCTGGGACGACCTGAACACCATCCTCGCCACGCACCGCATCGAGCCGCCCAGGCTGCGGTTGTCGCAGGACGGAGTGACCGTCCCCCTTGACCGGTACTCGGCGCCGATCACCAACCGCCGCGGGGTGACGTGGAATCGCATCCACCCCGCTGAGCTGCACGCCCGGCTCGCCGAAGGCGCCTCCCTCGTCGTGGATGCGATCGACGCGATTCATCCGCCGATCGGTGCCGCCGCCGAAGCACTGGAAGGCTTCTTCGGTACGCCGGTGCAGACGAATGCCTATGCATCCTGGACGGAGCGGGAAGGCTTCGGCAGGCACCGGGACGACCACGACGTGGTCGTGGTCCAGCAGCACGGCGCGAAGCGCTGGCGACTGTGGGAGCCGACCCGGACAGCGCCCACTTTCCGCGACGTGGAATCCCCGGAGGAGCCCGATAGCGAACCGGTCGCGGACATCGTCCTCAACCCGGGTGATGTCCTCTACCTACCGCGCGGATGGTGGCACACCGTCACCGCTGACCAGGGCACCGAATCCCTTCACCTCACGTTCGGTCTCGTCACCCACACCGGAGCCAGCCTCATCAACTGGCTGGCCGACCAGATGCACACCGACACCATCATGCGACTGGACATCCCCCGCCACGCGGAGCCGGCGGAAAGGTCCGTGTATTTGGACGCCCTGCGGGCCGCGATGACCACCGCCCTGTCCGACCCCGAGTTGATCGACCGGTGGGCGGACTCCGTCGACACCACCCACCACGGACGCCCGGCCCCTTCCCTGCCGTACGTGGGAACGCTTCCCCATCGACCGGAGATCACTGTGAGGATTACGGCGGCCCGTGCCAAGCTCGCCACCAACCCCGACGCAGGAACCGTCACCCTGGCGGCGGCCGGCACCGAGTGGGAGTTCGCGGACCAGGCGGCCCCCGCGCTTCGGGCCCTTCTGACCGGAGAATCCGCCACCATCGGAGACCTCGCCGACGCCGCAGGCCTGGAGGTCAAGGACGTTGCCGGTCTCCTGTCCATCCTCATCAGGGGTCAGGCCGCCGCCGTCGTCAAGGCAACGCCGTGAACGCCGTCCTCGGCTTGGGGACCTACCGGGTGCGTGCCGTCAACGAGGCGGCGCGCACCGCCCTTTCGGCCGGAGCAACCTGGATCGACACCGCACCCAACTACGCGCACGGCCACGCACACCGCGACCTCGCCACCGTCCTTGCCGAGTACCCGACCGCCAAGGTGACGACGAAGACCGGCTTCGACCCGCAGGGACACCACAGTCTCGCCCCTGCGTTCGTACGCTCCCAGACCGAACAGTCCCTCGCCGTTCTCGGTCGGGCCGATCTGGTGTTCGTCCACAATCCCGAGCGGTCCGGCCACCACCGCGAGCAGCTGCACCGGAACCTTCTGGCCGCGTTCGCCGTGTTGGAGGAGTTCGCGCGCGCCGGGCGCATCGGCGGGTACGGCGTCGCCACCTGGTCCGGCTTCACGTCCCAGGCGTTCACCGTCGCCGAGCTGATCGACCTGGCCCGAGACGCCGCCGGATCGCAGAACCACCACCTCACCGGAGTGCAGATGCCGGTGAGCCTGGTGATGGCTGAGCCCATCACCCAGGCTCTCGACGGAGGCGGGCCACTTGTCCACGCGCGCGAAGCCGGGATCACCACCTTTGCCTCCGCGCCCCTGCACGGTGGTGAGCTCCCCGCGCTGATGACCCCCGAACTGGTGAATCTCATCCATCCGGGATCGAACCCGCACACCGCCGCGTTCCACATCGTCGGGTCATGCCCGGCTCTCGACATCGTCCTCACCTCGACCAGCAGCCGCGAACACTGGGACGATGCCACGACGGCCCTCGCCCGCCCGATCCCGGAAGACCGACTCAGGAAGGTGCTGGATGTCCTTTCAGCCGGATGACGCGGCCCGCCATCGCATGGAGAGCGCGCACGCCAAGACTGCCGCTTTCCTCGGTCTCATCTGCTCCGGGCCGTCCGTCTTCGGCACCTCCGGTTCGACCGTCGGCCGCCGCGCTGGGCAGCTCTGGCTCCGCGTCTCCAGCAGTCGGCGCCAGCACGCTCCCCGGCCCACCGGCCAAGGACCCCTCGGAGCAGAGCAGCGCATCCCGGAGTCCGTCCCACGCCCACGGCTGCACGACACCATGGACTGGACCAAGGACGAATGGTTCTATCAGGCAGACATCTTCGACTTCACCGGCCCTGCGGTGTCCTCGACACCGGACCTGCGCGAGGACCCTGGGCTGGACGACAACTGGTGGAGCGGCCTGAAGACAGCCCTGCCCGGCATCGCTACGGCACCCGGCGCGAAGATCACACTGCGGCCGGCCTGGATTGATGAGGTGTTCCCGAAGTACCTCGGCATCCCGGCCCCCACGGAGGTTGAACGGGTCACCGGCCACGGAGACCTACAGTGGGCCAATCTGACCGCCCAACCGCTCATGATCTTGGATTGGGAGCGCTGGGGACTCGTCCCGGTCGGCTACGACCCCGCCGTACTGTGGGTCAGCAGCCTCCTCGTGCCTGTCGTCGCGGACCGAATCCGAGAGGAGTTCTCGGACATCCTTGACACCTCGGCGGGACGCATCGGTCAACTGATCGCCCTTGCGGAGATGCTCCAGGCCGTTGATCGCGGGTACTACCCGGAACTGGGGCCCCTCCTCGCCGATCGGGCACGTGAACTGACTGGGATCACCCCGCCGCAGGACGCCAACCCCGGACTCGTCCGGTAGACCATGGACCTCCGGCAGGACCCCATCGATCGCGTGCTGCACCAGGTGGAGCAGCGCCTCGGCACCAGGCTGGACCGGACCAGCCTGGTGCGCAAGCGCCGGACAGTCGGAGCTCGAACCGACCGCGGTAGTTGGGTCCGGACGGAACGACGCCCGTGGGCACGGGCCCGGGAACAGGGCTGGGGCGGAGTCGAAGCCGCAGCGGTGCTGACCAGCGTGGCGATGCCACGCTGGTCCGGGTCGGCAACATGGCAGGACCCGGACGACTGGGCAATCTGGCAGGCGGACGAGACCTCGCTGCTGCCCGGTCGTCCGGTCGGTACGGCGGTAGTGGCAGCCGACCCGGAGATGCCAGATCCGTGGTGGCGCTCGCTGAACGCCTCGCTGGACGCTCTGGCCGCTCAGCGGGCGCCGCGGGTGGCGACCCCGGACACCGAACAGATCACCCAGAAGCTGGTCGACGACACGATCCGGGCGGCCTTCCGGGAGGCGGTGGACACCAGGGTAGAGCGATGGTGCTCGGCACACGCGGACCTGAACTGGGCGAACGTCACAGGCCCAGAGTTCTGCATGTTCGACTGGGAGGACTGGGGGATGGCGCCGAGCGGACTCGACTCCGCCTTGCTGTATGCCGCATCCCTCGCCGTGCCGCTGCTCGCGGACCGGGTACGGCGGGAGCGCCGGGCAGACCTAGAGAGCCGGGACGGAATGGTGATGCGGCTGTTCGTGCTTGCGAAGATCGTCGGACCGCACGTCTACCCGGACGATCCCCGAACAGGGCTGGCTCGTCGGGAGGCCGAGCAGCTGATCCCTGCGCTTCAATCGGGCTGAGGTCGGCCTGGCCGCGAGGAAGCCATCGTTAGCTGCCGAGCAGGCCACTGTCGCTGTCGGAAGCGCTAGGACCGAGCGGCGCCTCAGCGCTCACCCCGATTACCTGACGGATCCGTTGGGATCGTGCGGCCGGCAAGTCCGCCCGGTGGGGACACCTCCGATTGAACTCAGTGGAGTTGACCTCGCCTGCCGTCCTACGCTCGACCGGGCGAACAACCCCTGGAAGGCGCTGTGATCGCCAACGATCCCTCCCCGCGAACCTCCACACGGCCGTCGTGGGAGGAGCTTCCGGCTGCCGCGCGGGAGTCGGCGGCGGCAGCGCTGGGCGCGCCGGGCATGGCCTGCACCACCGGGCTGGCGGATTCCCGGCCTCGCGCTCCGCGCCATCCTCGCCGACGGCCGGGCCGTCTTCCTCAAGGGCATCGTCATCGCACAATCTGGCTACCCGCTGGACGCCAACGAGGCAGCCATCAACCGCAGCCTCCCCACCCAGGCGCCTGTCCCGAGGATGCTCGACTCGTGACAGGCCAGAGGGTGACTGCTCGAGTAGAGACGGAGCACACATGGATTCCACCGCACGGTCTGATGGCGCCCACGGCGCGGAGGGCATCGCGAGCGCGAAGGAGCGAGGGTGGCGCGACCTGGCCCCCATCGACGCCGCATACCAGGCAGGGGAGATCACCGCCGTCGAGTGGCACACCGCCGTCCTGAACGTCATCGAACGGGCCTATCTCAACGGCGACAACCCGCGGGCCCAGTCGGGCCACAGCGGCGATGAGACACGGTGGCGAGAGGCCCGCAGCCTGCTCGTCGATCTCCTCCCGCCCCACGGCGGCACGTTCCTCGATATCGGATGCGCCAACGGATATCTGATGGAGAGTCTGACCGACTGGGCCGCCGAGTCAGGGATCATCATTGAACCCTATGGGGTGGAAATCTCCACCGCTCTCGCCGACCTCGCCCGAACTCGCTACCCGCAGTGGACCGACCGGATCTGGGCCGCGAACGCGCTGGGCTGGAAGCCGCCGCGCCGCTTCGATGTCGTCCGTACCGGCCTGGACTATGTACCGCCGGACCAGCGCGGCACGTACGTGGCTCATCTGCTTGACTACGTCGTCGCCCCCGGGGGACGGCTGATCGTTGGCGTCTACAACGAGGAGCGAGACCAGTCGACGACGCAGGACCTGCTGCGGTCCCGCGGTTACACACCAGCCGGGACCGCCAGCGCAGCCCATCGGCACCCCGAGATCCAGTACAAGGCCCTGTGGGTGGCCAACACCCGAAGCGCCCACCTGGACGATGCCGTAGCGGACGGCATCGAACGCTGACCAGGTCATCACCTGGGCGATCCAGCTGCCCGCCCAGCCTTGGGGTAAGGGGGAGGAAGGACAAAGGAAGGACAAGGAAGGAAGGGGTTCCCTCGGGAAACCCGCTGGGTTCCCCGAGGGGAACCTGATGGGTTTCCCTGGGGGAACCCGCTGCCCTCCCGGCGGGACGCAAGCCCGCCCGCCTCCTACCGTCGCCTCTCGTCGGTCCCATGCCAGGGGCCCTGAGGGAGGACACCCCATGGCGGAGCTGATCGTCACGGAGGAAGACGTTGCCCGGCGTCTCGGCTACCCGGTGCCCGTCACCGACGAGGTACGCCAGCGCATCGGGATCGCGATCGTGGACGCTCAGGACGCCCTCGTGGCTCATCTCGGGAGGCCGCTGCTCCCGGCTGAGTACACCGAGAACGGCGTTCACGCCGGCCCGGACGGCTGGGTCCTGCACCACACCCCCGTGATCACGGTCCTATCTGCGACCTCGGAGCCCAACTCTCCGCCCGGCCCCTTCGGCTTCAGCGCGCCGACATACACCGTGCGGTACATCGCCGGTATCGACGCCCGCTCCGACCCGGAGGCCGCCCCGCTGCGCCTGTGGCTGCGGGCTACCGCCTGCCACCACCCCCTGCTGGCCGACTCGCCCGCCCGACAGCGCCGCATCTCCTCCGCTTCCGTCGAGGGCCAGTCCGTCACCTACGACACCGCAGCCGAGCCGCCCGCCCTGCTCGCGCCCCCAGACCTGGCCACGACGGACCGTTGGCGCCTGCGAGGCCGCCGGGTCTACCAGGCCCCAGTACGACCCACCCCATCCGGACTCACGATCCGCGGCATCCCCGGCACGGGCGGCCTGTGATGGCCGTCCTGTTCGCTGACCGGCAGCTCGGCGTGCGCACCCGCGGCATTCCCGTTCTCGACGCCTATGGGGACGAGACGACCGGGCCGCCCGGTGCCCTGCGCGGGCCATGGCCCGGTCGCGCTCAACCCCACACCGACGGCACCTGGCTCCTGGCCGTGGACCCGCAGGCGGGCCGCCTGCTCGTCGGAGACATCGTGGCGGAGCCGGCCACCGGCGCCGAGTGGACCGTGCTGACGGCCGACGAGGTGCGCAACGCGGTGGACCCCGCGCTCACCTACGTGCGTGTGACAGCCCGGCCGCGAGCCGCAGGCGGCACCCGACCGGAAGGACACTCCTGATGGCACGGCTCGAACTGCCCCCTGACATCGCTGCCCGGCTGGCGCCCCTCGCGGCCCGGCACGCCGAGCGCCTGGCGGAAGAGGTGGCCGTCGAAGCCCGGCGGCTGGCGCCTGCCGCGAAGACCTGGCACACCCGCGAAGACGGGCAGGCGCGCCCCAGTCACCGGGATGCCGACGGCCAGACCCGGCCCGCCCCGGTGCCATTCCGGGTCGGTGGTGCCCTGCTCGCTGGCCCTCGTGACCCGAGCGGGCCGATCGAGGAGACCGCCGGGTGCCGGTGCACACTCACGGACGACCCCGAAGCCGTCGCCGCGTCGATCGCTGCGGGCAAGGCCGCCATTCGCGGCTCGCGTGCCGAGGTTCAGGTCGTTTGCGACTTCCCGGGCGCCGCTGACGCCGAGTTCGCGCAGGGCGAGGGATCGCACTTCATGAGCAGGGCCGCCGCGCAGGTCGCCACCCGCCACCGCTGACAGCCCCCGCTACGGCTCGCGCGCCATGCCGCATCCGACACGGCGGGACGGTAGCTGCCCCGGCTTGCTTTCCTTCGCCCGGTCATCCCATCCCGTCTTGAAGGAGCCGTCATGGCCGACACCACCGTCCGGATCGTCCTCGCCCACCACCTGACCCGGGACGGCGAGGAGCTTGCCCCCGGCGATGAGATCGCCGTGCCGCACCACGAGGCCAGGCAGCTCATCGCCTCGGGGTACGTGGCCGGCGTGGACCCGTCTGACCCGGAGGCCGTCACGAAGGCCCTCGCGCCGGAGACGTCCCGCAAGCAGCTCGCCGCGAAGCCCCCGGCGGACAAGGCTGAGGGCAAGCCGGGTGCGTGATCTCGCCTCCCTCGACGCCGAACTCCTCGTGGTGGACTGGCTGTCCAGCCACGAGGAGCTGACGGGCGTTCTGGGCGGCAAGGGTCGAGTCGGGGCGCGCAACATGCCGCCCTACCCCCGCATCCGCATCACCCAGGTCCCCGGCGGAGGTGCCCCCAGTTGGCGCTGGCTCGGCACCTTCCACATCCAGGTGGAGGCCCTGGGCGATCTCGACCGCTCCACGCCCCGGCCCGCGCTACGCCTGGCATTCACCACGGCGGTGAAGGCACTGCACGAGCTGACCGGTCGGCCCGCACTGCCGGAACAGCCCGTGGTGACCGCCGTACAGGCCCTGTCCACCGGCGGGTGGCTGCCCGAGCAGACCGGGCAGGGCCGGTACCTCGGGGTGGTTGCGCTGACGGTGCATCCCGCCGCCGGCTGAACCGGCGGGATTTCGCGAGTTCCGCGACAGCCCTACGCGCGCGGGCGAGGGCCCGCCCGGCCGCTCCCGGGGCCGGCGCGACGCTACGGCCGGCGGGCGCCTACGGTCCGCGCAGTCCTACCGGTCCGCCCCGAGGAGAGATCGTTCGTGCCTACGGAGAGCATGTTCGTCGCCCAGATGGCGCGGCTGTACCTGGCGGTGCCGGGTACCGTCGCGCCCGCCGATCCGATCGTGGCCATGCCGGCCGCCTGGAAGGACGTGGGCCTGTTCAAGCCCGGGTCGCTGGAGTGGAACACCGACCCGAAGTTTGAGGAGATCAAGTCCCACCAGCTGCGGTATGCGGCCCGCACCATCCAGACCGAGGACGCGGCCACCGCCAAGGTCGAGCTGCAGGAGTGGAACGCCACCAACATCGTCGCGGTGTACGGCGGTGGTGCGGTCACTAGCGTCACCGCGGGCGGGAAGACGTTCTACCGGTACACGCCGCCCGCCGTGGGCGGCCGTAACCAGTTCGCTGCGGTGATTGAGCTGATCGACGGGGCCAAGCACTACCGGCGGATCGTGCCGCTCTGCGAGCAGGTGGCCTCGGTCAACCAGAAGTTCCCCAACGACGCAGAGTCCACGCTGCCGCTGGAGCTCAAGGTCATCGGCGGCGCCGTCGGTGACCCGTGGTATGACCTCACCGACGATCCGGGCTTCGCTCCGGCAGCCTGATCGCGTTCCTGGCAAAGAAGTTGGCGTTCTTGTCGCTGTGCCCATTAGCGGCCCATGCACCTACTGTGGTGCGTGCCGGCCAGGCCGTCCCTACCCCCCGGGGACGGCCCGGCCGCCTCCAGCGAAGCCCCGGTCCACCCCCCGGCCGGGGCTTCGCTGTGCCCAGCGCCGGTCACCGGCGCAGAGGCTGGCCGGACCACAATAGGCATGGGGAGGAACCATGGAACTGCCTTACCCGGAAGGGACGTTCGTTCGCCTGGACGAGGAGGCTGGGTACACCCGATTCGGCACGCTCGTGCAGCTTGCGCCCGGCTGGCACGGCATCCAGCAGCGCCCGGGCGGCCGAGTCGAGGCGATCGTGCCCGGGAGCGCGCTGATCCGGCCCTGGTCCCGCAGGCGGGTGAGGGTCTTCTACACCGAGTCGTGCATGTGCGAGTGGGGCCCGTGCGGCCCCGGCTGGCGGTGGTCCTCGGAGACCGACGGGTGGGCAGGGAGGGACGAGTGGCGGGAACGGCTGTACACCACGCAGCCCGAAGCCCTGGCGGACGCGCTGAACTGGCTGCGCACCGAGTACGCGGCCTTGAAGCCCGCGTAGGCCACCGTCAGCGGCCGATCTGCACCTAGGAGGGGGTCACGCCCGACGTGACCCTCTCCGCCGCGTTCACGGGCCGCCTCGTCCCGCGCCCGGCCAGCGCCTCGGGGCGACGCTAACCCCGGCCCGCTCCTAGCGTCTGCGGCGATCACTCGCCCGACAGACCGAGGAGCCCTGAATGCCCGGGATCGATCTGGACGCCGCACGCAAGCGCCGTCTGGCCGCCGCCGCCGACAAGGCGCGCGCCGCGAAGGCCGAGTACACCGTCGGGGAGGAGCCGATCATCCTCGGCGGCGCCCAGGTGGCGGTCCTGCCAGCCGAACTGCCGCTGGAAGTGTGGCAGCCGCTGATCGGTATCCCATACCTGCCGCTGCTGTTGCGCAAGCTGGTGGAGGCCGCCCAGTCGAACGGTGAGCAGCAGGCAGAGGCCGCCGGCCTGATCGTGGACGTCCTCGGCTCCGAGCCCGGCCTACCGTCTGACCTGATCGCCGCCGCCGGGGAGATGGGCCGCCGCCTTCTCGGTGAGGACGGCTACACCCGGCTGATGGCCGAGCGGCCCAGCCACTCCGACGTACTGGAGCTGGTGCGCTACGCCTGGTCGAAGTACATGGCTGGGGGTGCGGGCCTGGGGGAACTCATCGGGCCGTCCGAGACGCCTTCGAACGCTGGGACGACCTCGAAGCCGACCTCCAGCGCTTCTACCACCTCGACGCCCGAGGCGTCTGGCGACGGCCCGGTGACCCTGGATTCCTCGGCACCCGCCGCCTCCTGACCCTGATGCGAGGACTGCCGGCGGAGGCGCTGCTGCGCCGCGACGCTGGCGAAGTCGGCTCCGACCGCTGGGGCCTGACACAGGAACTCCTCGCGCAGGCCGTCGAAATGATCTCGGTGATGGCGGCGGAGCGCCGTCTACGGCAGCCGGTCGAGCTGCCTCGCCCGGCCTATCTGCGGGTCGGCCACACGCAGGGACCCGACGCGGACGGGGTAGCCCGTGCGGTCGCCGTCCTGCGCGGCACTACCAGGAAGGCGCCCCGCGGTGGCGGATGAGATCGACTCCGGTCGCCTGGTCGTCCAGGTCGCCGCCGACTCCTCCGGGTTCGCGCAGGACGCGCGGGCCCGCGTCGATGCGGCGACCCGCAACCTCAAGGCCAAGGTTCGTGTCGACTTGGACACCACCGGCCTGCGGCAGCGAGTCCAGGCCGCCGCGCAGGCGGCCAAGGCCCGGGTCCAGGTCGGCGTCGACCTGGACACCGACGGCTTGAACGCGAAGATCCGGGAGGCGACGCGTGGCGTCGCGTACCTGCGGGTCGTCGCTGCCCTCGATAACGGCGGGCTCAAGGAGCGTGTGCGGGCCGTCGCAGAAGCCGCATCGACGCGGGTCCGTCTCGGCGTGGATGTGGACGCGGCGAGCCTGCGGTCCCAGGTGCGTGCCGCCCTCGCCGGCATGTCCGTCAAGGTCAAGGTCGAGGTCGACACCGCGGCCGCGTCCGCCCGCATGGCGGCGTTCCGGACGATGGCGGAGCGTCCCGTCAACGTGCCACTCAGCCCCGGCTCCGGGGGCGCAGGGGCTGCCGGAGGTGGTCTGGCCGCGGCCGCCGAGGGCCTGGGATCCACCGTCGCCGGGCTGATGCGCCTGCCCGCGATGGCCTCGGGCGCGCTCGCGCTCGGCCAGGCCCTCACCCAGGCCGCCGCTGGCCTGTTCGCCATGGGCTCGGCCGCCGCCCCCGCGGTCGGGCTGCTCGGCGCTCTGCCCGGCGCGATGAGTGCCGCCGCCCAGGGCGCCGGCACCATTCTGGCCGCGTTCAGCGGCATCGGCGCCGCCGTGAAGGCCCTCGGACAGGCGGACAGCCAGTCCGCCGGGGCCTCCAGCGCCGCCGCGCAGGCCCGGCAGGCCGCCGCCGATCGTGTTGCCGACGCCCAGCGCCGCCTTGGCACGGCACAGCGCGACGCCGACGAACAGGCCCTGAGTGGAGCCGAGCAGGTCGCCCAGGCCCGCCGCCGCCTCGCGGATGTCCAGGAGCAGGCTGCCGCTGCCGTGGCCGCCGCCGACCGGCAGCTGGCGGCGGCTGAGCTCACGGTCACCCGCGCTCACCAGGCGGCCACCCGCGCGCAGGAGGCGCTGAACGACGCACGCCGCGATGCTCAGCGTTCGCTGGAGGACCTGAACCGGGATGCTGCCCGCGGTCCTCTGGAGGAGCAGAAGGCGCTCCTGTCCCTCGAACAGGCGCGCTCGCGTCTCAACGAGGTCAACACCTCGCCGTTCGCGTCGGAGACGGATCGGCGCGAGGCTCAGATCGCTTTCCAGGAGGCCACCAACCAGCTCGAGGACGTCCGGGTCCGCAATCAGCGGCTCGCCGAGGACGTCAAGAAGGCGAACCAGGAAGGCGTCGAAGGCAGCGACCAGGTCACCGCCGCCAAGCAGGAGCTGACCCGGGCCCAGGAGGCGGAGCAGGACGCCGTCCGGGGGGTCCAGGACGCGGAGCAGCAGGCAGCCCGAGCCCGCGTCGAGGCCGTCCGGGAAGTCCAGGACGCCCACACCGAGCTTGACCGCACCGTTCGTGATGCGGAGCGCCAGCAGAAACGTTCCGCCGAGCAGATAGCGGACGCTCAGCGGGACGTCGCGCGGGCTCTGCGGGACCAGAGCCAGGCGTTGGCCGCCGGAGGCACGGCGGCCAACGCGGCCGCTGCCGCGCTCGACAAGCTGTCCCCGGCCGGGCAGCGGTTCGCCCGATTCCTCCAGGGCACCGTCCAGCCGGCCCTGCGCGGGCTTCGGGACACTGCGCAGGAAGCTCTCCTGCCGCCGCTGGAGACGGCCATCACCCGCGGCATGCAGCTGCTGCCGATCTTCAACAGCGCGCTCGCCCAGACCGGGCAGGTGCTCGGCCAGGTCGCGGTCCGTGGCGCGGAGATGGTCACCTCCGGGCCATGGCGAGCGGACCTGGCTCAGATCACCGCGACCAACACGCGGGTCATCGGGTCGCTCGCCACCGCCGGCCTGAGCGCGGCCGACGTCCTGCGCAACATCACGGTCGCGGCCGGGCCGCTGGTGGAGCGCCTGGCGGGCGCCGCCGAACGCGGCACGGCCGCCGCCGCCGCCTTCGTACAGGCCGGCCGGGACGGCGGCCAGCTCGGCGCGTTCTTCCAACGTGCCGGGGACACCGGCGCGCAGCTGTGGGGCATCCTGCGGGACATCGCGGTCGGCGTCTTCCACATAGGCCAGGCCGCCGCCCCCGCCGGCCAAGCCCTGCTCACCTCCCTGGCCAGCGCTGCCAGCAGCTTCCGCACGCTGACCGGCGAGGGCGAGACGCAGGCCAAGCTCGCCGGGTACTTCGCCAACACCGTCCCGGTCGTCCAGGAGCTCGGCCGCCTGGTCGCGGCCGTCGGCCTCGCCTGGTTCAACTTCACGAACAACCCCAGCCTGGCGCCGCTGATCGCCCGGCTGCGCACCGAGTTCCTGCCTGCGGTCATGCAGCTCGCTGGGGCGCTCGGCAACGGGCAGCTGTGGGGCCAACTGCTCAGCCTGATCACGTCGGTGGCGAACATCGCCGCCGAACTGGGTGGTCTGGGCAACACCCTGTCCGGGTTCCTGCTCGTCATGCAAGGCGTCGCGGCCGTTGTCCAGGTGCTGCTGTCGATCCCTGGCATGGGCGCGTTCGTGTCCGCGCTGCTGACGATGGCCGGCGTCGCAGCCGGGATCATGGCCGTCTCGAACGCCATTGGCGCTGTCCGTGTCGCCATGCTGGCCCTGTCGGCGAACCCGGTGATGCTGATCGTCGCGGCCGTCGCCGCCCTGGTGCTCGCCTTTGTGACGGCCTACCAGAAGTCGGAGTGGTTCCGCAGCGTCGTCCAAGGCGCCATCGGCGGACTCGCCGATGGCATCCGGTTCGTGATCGACGGCCTGGTCGGCTTCGTCAAGTGGATCTGGCCGACACTGATGACGATCTTCGCCACGCCGATCCGCTTCTGGGTGAACGTCGTCTACGACGGCGGCATCCGCAAGCTGTGGAACTGGATCGCCGACTCCTTCGGACTCGGCAAACTGCCCAGCTTCACCGTCGGGTTCGCCCGAGGCGGCGTCGTACCCGGCTACGCACCGGGCCGCGACACCGTACCGGCGATGCTCTCGCCCGGCGAAGGCGTTCTGATCCCGCAGGCCGTGCGGCAGCTCGGCGGAGAGGGCGGCATCACCGCCCTCAACGACGCCGCCCGGGCCGGACGCCTGGCCGACGCCGGCGCTCCCGTTGAGGGCTACTTCCTCGGCGGAATGGTCGATGGCGCCCTCGACCGGCTACGCGGTTGGGCCGCCGGCGCTCTCGCCAAGGCACTCAACCCGGTGCGGTCCTGGTTCAACTGGATGCCGGACAACCGGTGGGGCGACCTGCTGCGCGGCATGGTCAACCGCGCCGTGGACGGCGTGCTGTCCTTCGTGCGGGGCTACGCCACCGGCGGCGTCGTTCCCGGCTACGCCCCGGGCCAGGACTCCGCTCTCGCCCGCCTGTCCCCGGGCGAGGGCGTGCTCACCCCGCAGGCCGTACGGGGCCTCGGCGGCAGCTCGGCCGTCGGCGCGATCAACGCCGCCCGCGGGCAGCTCGCCGATGGCGGCCAAGGCGACCGGATCGGCACCGTCATCTCGCCGGGAGCGATCGTGCAGTACATCACCAACCCGGCACCCGAGAGCCCGGGCGAGACCGTCAACAACCGGCTGCGGGCCCTCGCCTCGTTCGGCCTGTTCGACAAGGAGAGCGCCTGATGGCCCGCGAACGCTGGCTGGTGGACGGCTACGAGCTCACCGACGGTCTGGTGCGGGACGTGGAGTACCGCACCGGCCTGTCCACGACCCCCGCCGTCGTTGGTGCGAACGCCGCCGTGCCCAACCGTATCGGGGAACTGTGGCGGCCCAAGCACCACGGCCCCGGAAAGTTCACCCTCGCCCTGTGGCTCGCGCCAGCCTCCGGTAGCTGGGCCGATGTCGAGCACGCCTGGGAGGACCTGCTTCGCGCCCTGGTACGCCCGCACCGTCTGCTCACCTTCGAGCGCCACACCGCCGCCGGGCGGATCCGCCGCTGCCAGGGCGAGGTGCTGTCCTCGCTTGCACCCACCCCGCTCGGCCAAGGGGGCATGCGGCTCGGTGTGGAGGTGAATGTGCCCGCCGGCTACTGGGAGTCCGCCGACATCGCGTTCGAGGCCACAGGCCCTGGCTCTCCGTTGCCGCAGGACCTCGACCTGGATCCGTTCGCCGATGCCACCGCCCCTATGGAGCAGCTCGCCTACCGCATCACCGGGCCGATCACCGCGCCCACGGTCACCGACACCACCGACGGGCCCGGCCGCTACGGCGACTCCTTCACCTACACCGGGCAGATCGCCGCCGGCCAGTCCCTCACCGTGGACTCCGCCACCTGGCAGCTGACCGGCACCGGCGGCCTCGTCCCCGACCCGGCCCGGCTGACCAACACCGGCCCGGCGTTCCTGCGCCTCGCCCCCGGGCGGCCCGGCAGCCCGCCGAGCGTGCGCCTGTCCGGAACCAACGCCGGCGCCGGCACCCAGCTGACCGTCACCGGCCGCCGCGCCTACCTCACCTGACACCGGAGCAACCACCGTGGCCGTCCACCTGCGCGTCTACAGCCCGAGCGGGCCCCTGCTCGGGCTGCTGCCCTTCCCAAGCGACCTCAAGGTCCAGGCCGAGCACAACGGGCCCGGGAGCCTCGCCTTCTCCTACGCCCGCAACGCCCCCGGCGCCGCACTGCTCGCAGGCGACGACCCGCGGATCGCGCTCGTCATCGACGGCACCGAACGGCCGGAGCGCTACCTCCTCGAGGACGACGGCGACGACCCGGCCGACGGCGGAGGCGAGGCCCGGCCCATCCAGGTCGGCTGCCGCGGCGCCCTCGCGCTGCTGGAACGCGCCCTGATCTACCCGGTCGGGCACACCCCGGGCGCGTCCGTCATCGGCCTCGACCCGCACTTCCCGTTCGTCAACGCCAGCCCCGGCGCGATCATCGCCACCCTCCTGCAGCGTGCCCAGGCGCGCGGCACGTTGCCCGAGGTGTCATGGGACTTCACCTCCGCGCTCGACAGCGCCGGGAGGCCCTGGCCCACCAACTACACCGCGCAGTACGACGCCGGCGGCGACCTGCTCAAGACCCTCTCGGCCATCACCGGCGCCGGCTGGGCCGACGTGAGGATGGAGGGCTACAAGCTGCGGGCCTACGTGCCCGACACCGCCTGCGCCACCGACCACCCCGGCATCGTGCTGTACCTGGGCCGGGACGTCCTCAAGGGCCCCCGCCAGCGCTCCCGACGCGCCGTCCGATCCCACCTGCTGGCCGCCGGCGACGGAGGCGCCCTCGCCGAGGTGGTCGACGCGACCGCCGCCGCCCGCTACGGCCGCCGAGAGGCGTTCGACGGGCGCGGAGGCATCACCGACGCCGCCACCCTCGCCGAACTCGCCCGCGTCACCCTCGGCGGCCTCACCACAGCCGCCGAGGGCTTCACCATCGAACTCGACCCGGCCGCCACCCAGCACCACCCCGGCATCGACTACCAGCCCGGCGACTACATCCGGTACGACCAGCGGCGCACCGACCCGGCCACGCTGGAGCCCCTGCGCGTGCGCACCATCGCCACCACCTACGACGAAGGCGGCCAGCCGACCAGCTCCCTGGAGCTGAACGACGTGTTCGTGGAGCAGCGCATCCGCATCCAGCGCCGCCTGGACGCCCTCACCAACGGCGCCGCGTCCGCCTCCCGTACCCCGCTGCCGCCGCTCGGCGACCGCAACGACACCGTGGCCCCCAAGCCGCCGGCCGCCGTCCTGGTGGGCTCCTGGGCCTACCTCGACGCGGAGGGCCAGCAGCAGGCTGCCCTAGCCGTCTCCTGGCCGAAGGTCACCGAGAACGCCGACGGCACCGTCTACGACGACGCCGGGAACTACTACGTCTCCTACCTGCTGCCCGGGCTGCCGATCGGCGGCCGGGTCGCCGAGTGGTCCCCGGAGCAGGCCGTCAACGGCACCGTCGCGCACTACGACCAGCTGCCCGCCGGCCAGCGTGTCCAGGCCCGGGTGCGCACCGTGGACGCCTCCGGTAACTCCTCCGCCTGGCAGCAGTCCGAGGAGATCATCCTCGCCACCGACACCACGCCGCCGCCCGTGCCGTCCAAGCCGGTCGTGGCGCGGCTGATCGGCGGGATCCGCGCGAGCTGGGACGGGCTTGGCGCCCAAGGCGAGCAGATGCCGGCCGACTTCGCAGCCCTCGAGGTCCACGCGTCCACCGCCGCTGGCTTCACCCCGACCGCGGCGACCGTGGTGGACCGGCTCACCGGTGCAGCCGCCGCCCCGATCACCGGCCTGGCGTACGGCACCACCTACTACCTCAAGTTCCGTGCCGTGGACCGCGCAGGCAACGCCTCCGCGCCGTCCGCCGAGGTCTCCGCGATCCCGGACATGGTGATCGGCTCAGATCTCGCCGACAAGATCCTCACCGCGGGCAAGTGGGCGGACGTCGAAAGGGCGTCGCTTCAGACGTCGTTCTTCACCGGCTTCGCCTCCGACGACCCCCGATGGGTGAAGGCCTCCGGTGACGCCGGCGCCACCTGGACCACCACCGCCCGGCCGGACGCCCCCACCGGTGCCCGCGCGCTGGTCGCCTCCAAGGTGCTGCGCCTGGAGTGGTCCGAGAACCTGCTCCTTGATCCGGCCGTGCTGTACCGCATGTCCGTGCGCGTCCGGCAGACCGCTGGCACCGCCTGCAAGATCACCGCCGGCCTCACCGGGATCGGCGCCGACGGCCTCACCCGGATCAACACCTCTGGCGCCAACACGGTCGACTTGCCGTTCGCTGTCGCCGCCAACGCCACCGCCCTCACCCCCGGAGGAGGCTGGGTGACCCTGACCGGCTTCCTCAAGGGTTACGGTCCCGCCGCGGGCCCGTTCTGGACCACCCAGCCGGACCCGCAGAAGCCCACCAGCCTCCACCCCAACGTCCGGTACGTCCGCCCGCACGTGCTGCTCAACGTCGACGGTGGCACCGCCTCGGTCACCGAGATCGACATGCTCACCCTGGAAGCTCTGGAGTTCCCGCCGAACATCATCGGCGCCGTCCAGATCGCCGACGCCACGATCGTTGGCGCGAAGATCGCGCTGGCGACAATCCAGGACGCGAACATCGGCACCGTCTCCGCGAGCAAGCTGACGGTCGGCCAGCTCAAGGCCGATCTGACGGTCTCGGCCCGCATCAAGACCGCCGAAAGCGGAGCGAGGGTCGAGCTGAACTCTGGCGGGATTGGCGCCTGGAATGCGGATGGCGTGCAGACCGTCGCCATCGCCTCAGGCGACGGGTCCGTGAAGATCGTCGGCGGCCTGTCGAGCGGTGTCAGTGGCCAGCGAATCGAGATCAACCCCGGCGGCGGCCTGCCAGAGATCCGCTTCTTCCCCACTACCGGCAACAACTACGCCTTCATCAACGCGGTCGGCGGCGGTAGCGGCGGCGCCTACATCGGCCTGAACAGCGGCACCTTCAAACTCCGCGACCAGGACTCAGCGTTCCGCCTCTACCTCACCGACTACGTGTCCACCCTGGAAACCATCCGCACTGACACTCAGGAGCCCTGGGGCGGCGCCGTGCGCATGGCCGCCGAAGGAGCGGCCCTCGTCTATCTCACACAGAACACCCTCCACGGCTATGTCTACGCCACCGAGCGAGGAGCCTGGCTGGGTCGGCGCAACGACGACGGCTCCAGCAGCGAGCTCTGGATCGACAACTCCGCCGTGCAGTACCGCGGGACCTGGCCGAACTACTGGTACGCCGAGCCCGACTACGGGCTGTTCACCGGCACTGTGCAGATGAACAACTGGAATGCCATGGCGCTCGGCTACGGGCCGACGATGAACTCCGACATGGTGCCCATCGTCACTTTTCGCGACTCTCACGCCCTGCGGAAGTGGCAGGTCGTCGCCAGTTCCCGAACCGGCTTCACCGTCAGCCTCGACTCCGC
This sequence comes from Kitasatospora sp. NPDC034023, assembly GCF_055575795.1. Lineage (NCBI taxonomy): Bacteria > Bacillati > Actinomycetota > Actinomycetes > Kitasatosporales > Streptomycetaceae > Kitasatospora > Kitasatospora sp. NPDC034023. The sequence goes on along the minus strand of NZ_JBVIRY010000052.1, from coordinate 24,200 downwards.
CAGCCCCGACGGAAGCGCAGGCTTCTGGTCCTTCCGCATCTGACGAGAGAACAGACCATGCCCGTTGAACGCTACGAGATCACCGATGTCACCCGGATTCGCGTTGGAACGACAGACTGCTGGCAGGTAAGGCAGCGCAGGCCGGACGGCGGCCACCACGTGACCGTCTTCCCGGCCTCGACCCTGGAATGGCGAGCCGCCGAGTACGACATCGACCACACCACACCGGAGGGCCTGGCGACCATCCTCGACATGGCGCTGCACGAGCCGTTCCTGCCGGACCCGATCGAGCACCGATCGCAGGACCCCGCGGCCGCCAAAGGCCTGACCGCCCCGTCCACCCAAGCGATCCACGGCCTGGACATCGGCGACGACGCCCCGATCACCCTCCACAACGCACCCGACCGGGCAACGGCACGCGCCGCCCACCTCGAACGGATCGAGCACGCCAAACGCACACGCGTCCACGTCCTCACCCCCACCCAGCGGCCGGGCAAGACCAGCAACGGCCAGCCCGTGGCGCGGCCGGCACCCGACCCGCTCGCGGTGATCCGCGCTGCCCACGGCATGACGGCTGAAGGCATCGCCGCGAAGACCGCCCTTGTCGAGCAAGCCCGCCAGCAACTGGCGGCCAATCTCACCGAGACCCCGCCCCCGGCTCGCGGCCCTGCCAGCTTCCCCGAGACCTTCACCACCACCATGTGGGACGCTGCCGTGCCCCGACGGGACCAAGCCCACCGAGCAAGCAGCGGAGAAGCCCCGGCATGAGCCAGCCGCCGACCACCGAGCAGCTGAACCACCTCCTCGGGCACGCCGAGAGCAGGCAACTGAGCCCCGTCGAGGCCGCCCTTCTACGGGCCGGCGTCCGACACCTGCACGAGCAGGCAACCCGGTCCGAAGCGTGGGCCAGGCACTGGCGCCACCAGGCCACACGCGCCAACGCGGACGCCGAACAGGCGCAGACCCTCGCCGAAGAGCAGCACTGCCGCTGCCACCCGGACTGCCCCACCAACACTGTGCGCCAAGGACCGTGAAGGAGAGCCCCCCGATGGACCACACCACCGAGCCGATCACCGTCGACGCCGAGCCGTACATCGCCCGCCTCGGCGCTCAGCTGACCGAGGCATGGGGCAAGGCTCAAGCTGACCTGGCCCTCGCCCGCGAGGAGAACACCGTTCGGGCCGCCCGCGAAGCCGCCAAGGACCAGCGGATCACGGAGCTCGAAGCCGCGCTCGCCGAGCTGCAGAACACCTCGACGCGACCCTAACCACCGCACCGTCCTACCGTCCCCGGCTGTGGAACAGCCCCCGGACGACCAGCAGCCCCCAGCTGGCCGACGACACCGACGGAGGACCAAATGGCGCCAGATCACCGGGCTGACGACACTGCGGGACGCGGTGCTGTTCCTGCTCGGCATGGCCGTGATCGTCCGGGAGGTGTGGACCCCTCCATCGGACCCCAGCGTGATCGTCACCGGCCTGACCCTGGCCGGCCTGCCCGCCGCGCTGTCAAGAGACGAACGGCCACCCCGGGAGTAGCCCCACCTGCCAGCCTCCTGGCCCGCTACCGGTTCACCAGCCGCTACCTGGCAGGCGCCGCCCTCGCTCTGATCGCCACCTGGCCCCTATGAGCGCCAAATCCGACCCGCACACCACCAGCACCCGGGAGACACGAACGTGAACCTCATCAACGACACCGAGGCGTGGGGCCTGCTGCTCGGCGCCATCACTCCGTGGGCCACCGCCCTCATCCAGCAGCCGCACTGGACCAAGCCGGTACGCGCCGTCGTCGGCGCCGTGACCTCCGGCATCGTCGGCATCATCACCGTCCTGGCCCGCGGGGACATCGCGCACGCCCAGACCGCACTGACCACCGTGGCACTGGCCGTCGTGGCGTCCAAGACGTTCTACGACGGCCTGTGGCAGCACGCCGGCGCCGGCGCGCTGGAGCGGGCGACCGCCCCGGACCGCCGCTCCGGTTGGTGATCGACCTTCGGCTGGCGCCGGCCGTACCCTAGAGTGAAGATGTGGCCGCCGAGCCAACCGACCTCGTGCTCTGGCAACCAACCCTTCGGGGCTGTCTCCTATCAGGGGAGCGCGAGGAACCGGGCGGGATTCGCACCCCGCAGGCTCGGCGGCCACACTTCCTAATCTCCAGTCTCCGCAGCTTGTTTGGCCACGTGGTGGGTGTTCCCACGGGCATCCCCGGAGCGGGAGGGTAGACGCAGGCAGCCACACCGGGGCCTGCGAACCCCGGTGCCGCCACGGAGACAAGGAAGGCACCTCACGGTGACAACTACCCAGCAGGACAAGCCTGTGGGCGCCCGGCAGGATGCGCCGGCGCCGCCCGAGCCGATTACGCCGCTCAACGACAACCGCGCCGAGATGGCGATCCAGACCGCCGACCAGGTCCTGGAGATCACTTCCGACCAGCGGTTCTGGACCAAGGCGCAGCGATCGGCCCTCGCCTCGATCGGACTCAAGGACGCGCCTACCCACGAGCAGGTCGCGTTCTTCCACATCTGCAAGAGCACGGGCCTGGACCCGTTCCGCCGCGAGATCTACTACATCGCGCGCAAGCGCAAGGTGTACAACAAGCCCGACGAGCTGTTCTACACCGCCCAGACCGGCATCGACGGGTTCCGGCACATCGGCCAGCGCACCAAGCGCTTCATCCGACGCCAGGGCCCGTTTTGGACCGGCCCCGAGGACGACCCGAAGTGGTGGACCGAGGGCGAGGATGGTATCAACCGCCGCCGGTGGGTTGATGTCTGGCTCGGCGACGGGCCTCCGGCCGCCGCCATGTGCCGCATCGAGCACTACAGCATCGCGGGCGACCGGACGGTCTCTCAGGCCGTCGCCCTGTTTAAGGAGTTCGCCGTCACCAAGGACGAATGGACCAGGGACCCGTTCTCCGGCGATGGCGCGAAGACCGGCAACAAGATCCTCTCCGGTCTCTGGCCGGTGATGGGCACCCACATGATCGGCAAGGTGGCCGAGGCCCAGGCGTGGCGTGTCGCGTTCCCCCGTGAGCTGACCGGTATCTACGAACACGACGAGATGGGCCGCGCGGACGCCGAGCAACGGGAGCTTGCCCGTGACGAAGGCGCAGCGCGCCGACGCGCTGCCCGCTCGGAGGCGCCCCAGCCAGGCCCGATGGTCATCCGAGGCACCGTCGTGGAGAGCTCAACAGCGGACAGCGACCCAGGAGCCGCCGAGCCGGACGGCGATCAGCAGCCGAGTCCGTCGCAAGACGACACCGCCGGGCCGCCGACACTCGAAGAGCTTCGCGCGGAAGTGCGCGCCTACGCGGCGGCCCTGGGCAGGAACGTTACCCAGATCACCCGGCGCTGGCGCGAATCCAACGGCAAGAACACCACCGAAGCCACACCCGAAGAACTGAGCCAGCTCCTCGACGGGCTTCGAGACCACGCCGTCGCCGCACTTCGCGAACACAACGAGGACGCCGCCCAGTACCTCGCCAACGGCGGCATGCTCGTTCGCCAGAACCCCGACCACCGCGCCTGGGGTCGCCGCGCCGCCGATCAGGCCTGAGCGCCACCGCCTACCCGCAGGCCGACCAGTCGCCCTCGCGCGGCTGGCCGGCCTGCCCACCTTCGGGAATCACCTTGGACCCCTTGCTCATCCAGCGTGCCCGCGAACTCGCGGCCGCTGCCCCCACCATCGGCCCCCGCATGCTGCCCTGCCGCTGCGGCGCGCCTCGCCACGTTCACCGGGGGCCGAAGCGCTCGGGCGGCCACGCCCCGACCGCATGCGGAAGGTACCGCCGCGATCCGCCGGACCTCCTGCGGGAACGTGCCCAGGCGGGCACCGGGCGCAGCCTCGGAGAAGATCTCGCCGAGTACGACCGCACACGTCGGCGTAGCCGCCGTGCGCCCCGGCCGAAGGGGCACTGGTCGATTGGGGCCTCCGACACCACGTCCTGCCGCAGGGCCATCTGGTACCGGGAGAACCCGCCCCCCGGCTACACCCCGGCGCCCACGGACCGGCGCGCGGCGACCGCCGGGATCCTCATCCACGACTCGGTTGCCGCACGGCGCCGCGCGCTCTACCCGTGGCGGCTGTACGAGCAGCGCGTCACCCTTCCGGGACTCGACCGGCCGAGCCGCTATGACGAGTACGACCCGATCACCGGCATCCTGTACGACTTCAAGACCGCCGGAGACTGGCAGTGGTCCCAGGTCGGCGAGAAAGGCCCGGCCGAGGAGGTCTGGGACCAGGCGCAGCTGTACGCCCTCGCCCTGGCCTTGGCCGGCGAATTGGTCCGGGAGGTTCGGATCATCTACTTCGAGCGCAAGAGCGGCGCCGATGAGGAGTTCGCGCGGCCCTACGACGAGAACGCGGCCAGGCGCGCGCTGTCCAGGCTGACCGCCATCGCCACAGCCCTTGACCTCGGCACTGAGCTGCCCCGCGACCGATCCGGCCCGAGCAACGACCCGATCTGCCGCCGGTACTGCCCAGCCCGCATCGACTGCTGGAACATGGCCGAGGCGAAGAAGGCAGGCCGGTCCCCGGAGTCGTACACGCTCATCGCAGACAAAGCCGACATCGAGTGGGCGTTGGCGGAGTACGACCGGCACCGGGCCGCGAAGTCCGACGCCGACAAACAGCAGGCCAACGCCAAGACCCTGCTGGAGGGCGTGCCCTACGGCACCTACGGCGAGTACGAGTGGGTCCGGACGGGTGGGCGTCTCAAGGACCCGGAGCCGGACCTGACGGCCCGGGTGCGGCAGCTGGAGGCGTTCTGGGACAACCCGCCCGGTGAGCGTCCGCTCCTCACCGAGCTGGACTACCCGACAAAGCAGGGCCGGACCCCCGGTCGCGATGAGGTCCGGCGGGTGCGGGCCGCGAAGCGCGGCACGAAGGCCACGTAAGAACGCCAAACGCGGCGCGCGCGGTTGGGCCTCTGCGGCCCGCCCCGCACGCCATGCGCCGGCGCTCGCCCTCCCGATCCGCCGCGACCAAGCTGATCGCCCTTCTTAACGTCCGTATCCAACAGTTGAGTTGAAAGGAACGTTGCCCCATGACTAGTCCCGTGCCTGCGGCTGACGAACAGTCATCCCAGTGGTTCGCGTCGCGGCCTGCCCTGTCGCCCGTACCGCCCGGCGCTGCGGTCGTCGTCCCCGTGCCCACGCCCATCGCGACGGCCGACGGCTCGCGTGACGCCGGCACGCCGATCTACGACGGACTCGTAGCGGCTTTCGGAGACCCGTTCAGTCGTCTGGGCCCCACCCGGGCGCGCTTGGCCCACCCGGGACCGGGCGGCGCAGAGCGCTGAACCCTCACAGGGAGTCAGGAAGTTAGCTCGACGCGACCTAACACATCGGGGCCGCCTAGGTTCCCCGCTCATGGCTGCCCCTCGCTACATCGACTACATGCTGCTGGAAGACATCCGGCCCGCCGAACGTAACCCCAAGGGGCACGACTCCGGCGGGCTGGATGCGTCCGTCGATCAATTCGACTTCACCGAGCCGGGCCTTCTGGACGAACGCACTGGCCGCCTCGTCGCTGGCCACGGGCGGTACGACACGCTCGCCCGCCGCCGAGAGGCGGGAAAGCCCGCGCCGGACGGTGTCGTGGTCAGCAGCGACGGGTCGTGGACCGTCCCGGTGGTGCGCGGCTGGGCGTCCCGCGACGACGCACACGCCGAGGCGTACCTGATCGCCTCCAACCACCTGACTACCAAGGGCGGCTGGGACGACGCGGACCTGGCGGACATGCTGAGTGGCCTGGAGAGCGTCGACGCCGACCTGTTCGCCGCCACCGGCTTCGACCGCGGGCAGCTCGACGCGCTCCTCGCGGATCTAGCCACCGGCGAGGAGGAGGACGAGACCGGCGCGCAGAACGAGCCGGACGACGCCGCAGGCGAGCCTGCCCGCGGTGACCTGCTCGCCCTGGCCGGCGTGACCGTTGGCGAACCCGAGCACCAGGTCGAGAAGGGCCAGGTGTGGGAGTTGGGCGAACACCGCCTCGTGGTCGCCGAGGTCTTCGACGGCTGGCCGGCCTGGTCGCCTCTGCTCATCGAGGACAGCCTGTTCCTGCCCTACCCGACCCCGCTGGCACCCTTCGCCGACCGCGCGGCGGGGCGGCGGCTGGTGATGGTGCAGCCCGAGCGGTACCTGGCCGGTCACCTCCTAGACAAGTGGGCGCGGATCAGCGGGCAGGAACCCGTCCTCGTGGACGACCTGTCGTGACAGCGGTCCTGCCGACCGCAGGGGGCACCTTCGACCCCGCCGAGCGGCCGATCTACTTCACGGCCGGCGGAGGAGAGTACAACGCCGGTCCGTACGTGCTGACCGCCGTGAACGAGCTGATGGGCACCGGCGAGGAGCAGCGGTTGCGCGGCCTCCTGGATGCCGGGAACCGCGTTCTCCTGGACTCGGGGATCTTCTGGCTGACCAACCGGCACCGACGCGCGCACGGGGTGTCGATGGACGAGGCCCTGGCGTTGCCGCCCGAGCAGATCGACGGCTTCGAGGAGCTGCGGGAGCGCTACGTCTACCTGGCCCGCACCTACGGGGACTGGCTGTGGGGCTACATCGAGCTGGACCAGGGCGGCCTGGTCCACAAGCGTGCGCAGCGTGCCAGCCTCCAGGAGCTTGGCCTGTCGCCGATCCCGGTCTATCACCCGCTGGTGGATGGCTGGGACTACTTCGATGAGCTCGCGTCACAGTACGACCGGATCTGCGTTGGCAACATCGTCCAGGCACCGGCCCCGGTCAGGCTGCGGATCCTGCACACACTGTGGGAGCGCCGCCGCGCCTATCCACACCTGTGGATACACGCGCTCGGCCTGACCGCCAACGAATGGTGCCTCCCGCTGGCCCCGGACTCCTGCGACTCCTCGTCCTGGCTGGCGCCGCTGCGCTGGAACCACCAGCGCATCGAGACCGCCATGCTGCGCCGTGTCGGCAACCTGCCTGCCGGGTTCCGCTACGCCCCTGGCGACACCACCTCCTACGAGGCCGCAGCCCGCATCTGCGCGGACGCCGCCACCGCTCTCGGCCGGTGCTGGCATCACGCCGCGCACCGCGTGGAGGACCTGACTGGCCCAACCCCCGCCCGCACCGACCAGGAAGGGGCGCTTCGATGAGCCCCGCCCGGACCAAGAGGCCCGCGCTGAAGAAGACCGGCGGCGGCGCCTTCGACCCGCAGAACCGGCACATCTACTTCGCCGCCGGGGACTCCGAGCACTACCCGTCGTACGTCCTGCTCGCCACCAACGACCTGCTGACCGCCGGCCATGAACGCCGGCTGGTCGAACTGCTGGACGCCGGCCACAAGGTGCTGCTGGACAGCGGCATCTTCTGGCTGACCAACCAGTACAAGCGGGCAAACCCCGGCGTCTCCATGGACGAGGCGCTACGCCTGGCCCCTGAGCAGATCGACGGCTTCGAAAACCTGTACGCCCGGTACATCGAGCTGGTGCAGCGCCACGGCGACCGGCTGTGGGGCTACATCGAGCTGGACCAGGGCGGCCGGGACAACAAGATCCGCACCCGCGCCCGGCTGGAGGGCGAAGGACTCGCGCCGATCCCGGTCTACCACCCGCTGGTGGACGGCTGGGACTACTTCGACGAGCTGGCGCAGCAGTACGACCGGATCTGCTTCGGCAACGTCGTTCAGGCCCCCGCCCCGGTGCGGCTGAGGCTCCTGCACACCTTGTGGGAGCGGCACCGCCGGTACCCCGACCTGTGGGTGCACGTCCTCGGCCTCACGGTCAACGAGTGGTGCCTGGCCGTGCCGCCGGACTCCTGCGACTCCTCCACCTGGCTCGGCCCTCTGCGCTGGCCCGACGTGCGAATCGACTCCGCGCTGCTGCGCAAGGTCGGCGTCATCGACCGCGGGTTCAGCTACGACCTCGACCAGCCGGCCCACCCGACACGAGGACGTACGCCCTGCTGCCTCATGTGCGCACAGACCGTCGAGGCCACCACCACCGTGTGGAGCCTCGCGCGGACCACCAGGGAGCAGCTAATCGGCCAACAGTCCTACCCGCCCATCACCGACAAGGAGACACCATGATCACGAGCCCCGGCGCGCCGACCGCGACCGTGTGGGCGGAGGTCCGGCTGCCCGGCTTCCACCACTGGCCGGCCGCTCCCGAGCACCGCGCCTACCTGCGCGCCCGGCACCGCCACCTGTTCCACATCCGTGCCACCGTCCACGTCGGCCACGACGACCGCGACACCGAGTTCCACGACCTCGCCGACCACGTCCGCGCCTGGTGGGGCCCGGGCGACCGCGAGTGCGGATCCGCCTCGTGTGAGGCCCTGGCCCGCGCCCTTGCCGAGCACCTGGCCGGGATGGGACTGCGCCTGGACGAGGTGGCCGTCTCCGAGGACGGAGAGGCCGGCGCCGTCGTCCGTCTGCCGAAGGAGGACAAGGCGTGAGTGACAACAGCGCCCTCACCGTGCGGCACGCCGTCACCGTGCGGCACAACTTCGAGACCGCCCACAGGCTTCCGCACCTCGCCGGGAAGTGCGAGAACCTGCACGGTCACAGCTGGTGGGCCGAGATCACCGTCACCTCGCCCAATCTCGCGGCCGGCACCGTCGTGGAGTTCGGAGGGTTCAAGCGGGCCCTGCGCGAGTGGATCGACACGTTCCTCGACCACGGCGCCATGCTCGGCAGCACCGACCCGCTCGTGCCCATCCTTGCCGGACACGGCAGCAAGCTGTTCCGGTTCGGCGCGGACGACCCGACCGAGCAGGAGCAGCACGCCTCCGACCTGGGCTGGCCGAGCGTCGAAGCCGTCGCCGAGCTCCTGAGCCGGGTCGCCACCGACGCCCTGCATACCCTGCCCAGGGCCGCAGGCGCCGTCGTCTCCCACGTGCGCGTGTCCGAGACCGCGGTCAACGCTGCGTCGTGGACGGCGGCGCAGCAGTGAGCGCCCTCGTTCTGCCGGCCAGCCTGCCCGTTGTGGAGAAGTTCGGCCCGACGGTGCAGGGGGAAGGGCCGTCCGCAGGCCGGCTGGCCCTCTTCCTGCGCCTGGGCGGCTGCAACCTGACATGCAGCTGGTGCGACACCCCGTACTCCTGGGACGGCAAGCGGTTCGACCTGCGCAAGGAGATCACCCGCGTGCCGGTGGTCGACCTTGCGGAGTGGGCCGCCGAGCACCCGCACGCCATCATCGTGATGACCGGCGGCGAGACCCTGCTGCACCAGGGCACCGATGCCTGGCGCTCCTGGATGGCTGTGCTGCGCCACACCACCCGCCGGGTCGAGATCGAGACCAACGGCACGATCGCGCCGAAGCCCGTCAGCCTCGGCGTACCGCGGCTGACGTTCAACGTGAGCCCCAAGCTCGCGAACTCCGGCGTTGCTGAGGACCGGCGGATCGTCCCCGACGCTCTGGAGGCGTTCGCGGACCTCAGCCACCGGGACCGGGCCCGCTTCAAGTTCGTGGCTACCGGTCCGGACGACCTCGAGGAGGTCGCCGTACTGGTTGATCGCTTCCGCATTCCGCCGCACGCCGTGTGGGTGATGCCCGAAGGAACGACCGCCGAGCGCACCATCGACGTGGCGCGCTCCCTGGCCGAGCACGTGATCGGCCGCAACTGGAACCTGTCGATGCGGCAGCACGTGCTGCTGTGGCCTGGAGAGCGCAACCGATGACCACCACTACCCCTGTTCCCGAAGGCGTGGACCTGGCCGACGCCACTGCTCACGCCGCCGGCCTGCTCGCAGCCCTCGGCATCCCGTGCGACAGCGAGTCCACGGCCGACACGCCTCGCCGGATGGCCCGGGCGCTCGCCGAGCTGACCGCGGGCGTCCACCTCGATCCCGCTCGTCACCTGAAGGTCACCTTCCCGCCCGAGGACGAACGGCCGGGCATCATCGCCGCCGTCGACGTGCCGTTCGTCGCGCTGTGCGAACACCACGTCCTGCCGTTCCCCGGCCGGGCCACGGTCGCCTACCTGCCCGCGCCAGGGGCCCGCATCGTGGGTCTGTCCAAGCTCGCCCGTCTCGCCCAGGAGTACGCGGCGCGGCCGCAGGTACAGGAACGGCTCGGCCGGCAGGTGGTCGACGCCCTGGTCGGCAGCCTGGATGTCCAAGGCGCGGCGTGCCTGATCCGCTCCCAGCACGCCTGCATGACGCTGCGAGGCGCCCGCGCACACGACGCGGCGATGGTCACCACGCACCTGTCCGGCGTGATGGACACCGAGCCCGCCCGTCGCGCCGAAGTCCTCGCCCTGATGCCCTCACCGTCCTGAGTCAGTAGGGGAGTTGTGCCCAAGGTCCGTGTCCGCAGTGGAGGATGGCAGAGCCAGGTCGGGACCGCGAATCCCGGCCGCCTACAGGTCAAGGAGACCACCACCATGATGTTGCTGACCGTTCCCCTCGAGGTCCCCGCGACCGCCATCCGAGTCGGCGATCTGCGCGCCCAGCTTGAGCAGATGCCGGGCGACTACCTTGTCGTCGCCGACCACCACGACCCCGAGGGTGAGAGCCGCACCCTCCTGGGCTGGCCGGTGAAGGCCCCGGTGCGCGACGAGTCCGGCCGACGCGTCCCCGTTGTCGCGCTTCCGCAGCTCCACGCCTCAGACACCGCCGCGATGCGCGTCTCGTTCCTGCACGGCCGCTTGGCGGACCTGCCCGCCGATGCCCTGCTGGTGGTCCTCTGGGAGACCGCTGACGGGCCCCGGCAGTCCACCATCGGCTGGCCGGTGGAGACGGACTACGTGGACGAGGTGTCGGGTGTCAGCGTGCACGCGGTGGCGCTGCCCCAGGTCGTCAGCGGCGCTACTGGCTACGCGTACGACGAGCTCGTCTACAACCTCGGCTGGGAGTAGAAGCCCCGCAGCTGCGCCCGGCACCACGTGGTGCCGGGCGCAGCCGTGTCCGGACTGTCGAGCCACACCAGACGAGGAACTCGTGAACGACGAACTCTCTCCCGCTAATGCTGTTGAGCCCGGCGGCTGCGCGTACTGCGGACTCCCGGAGCGCGGGCATGCCCGCCAGTGGACGGAGCGTGGCCGCTGGCACGCCTGGACCCGCCCAAGCCAGGAACAGGTCGCTGCCCGTCTGTGCCAGCGTCGGGCTGGCCGCTTCGGCCGGACGGGCTGACCACCGAGAGCCCATCCTGACGGCTCTCCTGGGGCCCGTGCTGGGCGCGGCCGTCAGAGCGCCCTTGACCGGCCCTTCGACGTACGGTGCCCCACTGTGGATACCTCTCGCTCCGGCCGCCCCGGCCGCCGCCCAGCCCTCGAACCGGAGGTGGAGAAGAGGCTGCTCGACGCCGTCCGGGCCGGCGTGCCGGTGAGTGACGCGGCGCCGATGGCCGGCGTGCACGCCAGCACCGTGTACCGGTGGCTGGAGCGGGGGGAGCAGGAGCAGCAGCGTATCGAGGGCGGGCAGCGGGCGAGGGCGGGGGAGCGGCAGTTTCGCGAGTTTCGCGACAGGTTCATGCGCGCGCGTAGCGAGGGCAAGGCGCAGCTGGTGCTGCTGGTGCGGAAGGCCGCGCAGGGCGGCCACGTGCTTCGGGAGCGGACCCGGATGGTGCGCGACCCGGAGACCGGCCAGCAGGTGGTTCAGACGGAGCGGGACTTCGCGCAGCCGGACTGGCGCGCGGCGCAGTTCCTGCTCGCCTGCCTCGCGCCGGAGACGTTCGGCCGCGCGGCGCAGGCTCGCATCGAGCTGGCGCCGGCGGGCGGAGGCGAGCTGCCAGTTGCGAGCGGGGCTGGCGAGGACATCGACCGCCTGTCGGCCCGGCTCGCGCAGATCCGCGAGGAGTTCGCCGCAGAGCTGGAGGAGGACGCGCAGGTCGTCGACGCCGAGCTCATTGAAGGCCCCGAGTCCTGAATCGCCAAGTCTCCTGCCATATAGGGCTGTTGTCCTGATTCGGCCCCGTTGGTGAGTGTGGGAGACGTCGGGCCGCCGGGCCCGGGGGGTGGAGGGGTCGAGATGGCCAGCAAGGACGTGATCGTCGGCCGCATGGTGGCCGAGGCGGCGGAGCGGGTGGAGTGGGAGATGCAGACCGCAGACCGCATCCTGCGCCGCATGGGACTCGGGCTGCTGCCCCAGCAGGCGATCGAGGGCGGCGCCATGATCGCTGCTGGGTCTCCTGGTGACTTGGGCGTGCACGAGATCAGGAACATGACGACCCTGTCGGCGATGTGGAGGCTGTGGGGCCGGGAGAAGTGCGTGTATGCCGTGCACCCCGACATGGGATCCGAACTCCAGAGCTACGCGGTCGGCATGATGGCCGGAGGTGTGTTCCGCCGGCTGCGGCGACCGAACAACCCCATGCTCGTCCTCGCCGAGCCATGGCCGTGCGTGGCGCTGGACGGCGGGCCTGGCCTGCTGTTGGCCGTGATGCTGTGCGGACGGGTGCAGGACAGCACCCTGCTGTGCCACACCACCGACCCGCGCATGGGCGAGCTGACTGCCGTGGCGGTGGTCGAGTACCGGAGCGAGGAGCGGCGCACGGTCGGGCTGGACTACCTGTACTGCTCCATCCCGACAGACTCCGAGGCGCGATTCACCGTGCGAGACCTGGCGCTGCGCAACGCGCGCAGGGCGGGCCGCGAGGAGCCGACGGAGTGTGAGGTGAGCTTCATCGGGCACGTTCTGCGGCTCGCCATGTACCTGTGCTCGTCCAAGGCGGACATTCAGGAGGCCTCCCCGGCCACGTCGAAGGGCGCGGGCAAGGGCAAGAGCGCCAAACGTGACCAGCAGCGCTCCTGGAAGAAGCCCGACCGGTTCCTGCGATTGGGGTGGCGGTTGGGCCCTGCCCTCAAGGCGGCCCGTGTCCGGGCCCAGCAGGACCGAAAGGGCCCCAGGCCAGCGCCTACAGGGAGCAGCGGGCGGGGCGGCTGGCGACTGCCCCCTCATCAGCGCAGCGGGCACCTGAAGACCGTATGGTGCGGCCCGGGCCGTACCGTCGCGGACTCCGCGCTGGTCGAGCCCTACTGGGTGTCGGAAGACCTGCTCGACGCTGAGGGGATGGCCCCGGAAGGTGTGGTCCGCTCCCTGCGCTGAGCCCTGTTGTCCGCCCCGGCAGCGGTGGGGACTGTAGTGGGGCCCGTCCGTGCGGGCCCCACTGCGCGCTCTCCCGGACTCACCAGCGACCGGTCCGGGCGCGCGCTGCTGATGCCGTCAGGCCCGGTACCGGAGCAGAAGCCGGCACGGGCGCGGTCATCCCGTAGTTGCCAGCCCCCTTTGCGACGGGGGCGCTTGGAGGAGACATGTCGAAGACCACCCTGTACGAGCTGCCGCCAGCCCTGGCCGCCCGGCCGGTTGACCCCCGGCGCGGACTGCCGATCCCCGCAGTGAACGAGCGGCCGGACGGCACTGCCGACTACGTGTCCATCGATGGCCCGACCGCACTGTTCCTGGCCATAAAGGGGCGGTGCGGGCTGTGCGCCGAACCGATAGTCGACGTCGTCGCATTCCTCGGCGGCCCCGGCGCAGCGGAGGCCGGCGCCTACAGCGACCCGCCGATGCACGAGGGCTGCGCGGAGGCCGCACTGAAGCTGTGCCCGCACATGGCCCGCCAACACGCCCGCCGCGCCACCGGCTCGCGCGTCCCCGAGGGCTCCGCTGTGCCGGAAGGCTTCTCGGAGGCCAAGCCCGAGGAATGGGTGATGGTGCTGGCCGCCGGCTACGGCACTGGACTGATGCCGGCCGAGGGCGGCGGCACGGTGCCGATCTTCCTACCCGGCAGCTATGAGGGAGTGCGCCGATTCGTCTACGAGGACGGCGTGTTGATCGAGAAGACCGACAGCTGACGGCGCGACCTTAACCCCGGGCCCGGCATAGCTTCCCGGCACACCAACCACCCCACACGGGAGGACATCGTGCCGACCCACCAGAAGAGCAACCGCCGGGCCGCCTGCGGGCGGGAGGCGGGCCGATGAAGCTCGTCTCCCGTGCCGAATGGGGCGCAGCGGCGCCCACCGGCTCCTACGCCGGGATCAGCTCCACCCGGGGCGTGAAGATCCACTACGAGGGCTCCCCGGTGCCCGACACCCTGCTGGGTGACCACGGCCGCTGCGCCGGCCACGTCCGCGCGATCCAGGCCTCGCACATGGCGAACGCGTCCGAGGGCTGGATCGACATCGCGTACTCGTTCGTCGTGTGCCCGCACGGGTCCGTGTTCGAAGGGCGGGGCCTGGGTCGGAAGAACGGCGCCAACGGCAACTCGGCGCTGAACACCGGCCACTACGCGGTCTGCGCGATGGTCGGAACCTCCGGCATCACCTCGCCGACGGACGCGATGCTGGACGGCCTGGTCGACGCCATCGAGTACTGCCAGGCGTCCGGCGGTGCCGGAGGTGAGGTGCGCGGCCACCGTGACGGGTACGCCACGGACTGCCCGGGCGACGACCTGTACGGCTGGATCCAGCGCGGCGCACCCAGGCCCGCTGATGGCGGAGGCGGCGGGGCAGCGCCGCAGCCCTCGGGCGACGGCGCCGGCATCTACACGGTGCAGCCGGGTGACACGCTCAGCGCGCTCGCCGGGCGGTTCGAGACGAGCGTGACGCAGCTCGTCACCCTCAATGGCATCTCCGACCCCGACCTGATCCAGGTCGGCCAGCAGCTCCAGATTCCGGCCCCGCCGTTCCCGGGCCGCGAGCACTTCGTCCTCGGCGCGCACAGCCCGTACGCCAAGCAGCTGCAGGCCTGGCTTCAGGCCGCCGGCTGGGGTCCCCCGTACCGGGTCGGGCCGAGTGAGGACATGGAGGGCCTGGACCTCCAGAAGGTCCAGGCCCTCCAGGAGTACTACGTCGGCGACCTGGGGCCGGCGGGCGGGCTGACGGGGCCGGTGACCTGGCTGTACGCCTACCAGACCGCTCACGGCCTGCGCAGCCGGTAGGTCGTGGTCAACTCGGCTTTGGGGTGGGCGCTTTGAGTGCCCACCCCGAACCCAAAGTTACCTAGGTCTAGTTATTTGACTCAGGTCAATTCTGTGCGAGGCTGGTCCTGCCAGCCGGGGAACGCGAAGCCCCGGCCAAACACCCAGGGAGTACAGCCCCATGACCGACACCCCCGCCACCGAGGCCAACACCCAGAGCGAGACCGGCACCCGCCCGGCCGCCAAGCGCCTCGACAAGCGGACCGTGGTCGCCCTCGGCCTCGCCGCCGCCGGGTTCGTCGCCGGTTCCGTCGTGATGGGCCGCCCGGCCGCCGCCCCGGCCCCGAGCGCCCAGCCCGTCCCGACCAACCTCGTGCCGACCCTGACGGCGGCCCCGGCCCAGCTCAACACCGAGGCTCCAACCCTCCCGGCCCTGCCGACGCAGGCCCCGGCCGCCCCCGGCCTGGTTCCGGCCGCCCCGGCCCTGCCGGTGGCGCCCGCCGTCCCGGCCCCGGGCCTCACCCCCGCCCCGGCCGTCGTCACCCAGACGGCCGAGCAGCCCGCCCCCGTCCCGACCGTCACCGTGACCGTCACCCACGTGCAGACCGCCCCCTCCCCGGTGGCGCCCGCCCCGACCGGCGCGCCCACGATCTGCGCGCCCGCCCCGTCGCCCACCGCGACCGCGAGCCCGGCCCCCGTGCTGAGCCCGTCGGCAAGCTCCAGCCCCTCGCCCGCCCCGACCAGCCTGCCGCCCCTGGTGCCTGGCCGCCCGACCCCCAGCCACTGACCGGAACCTGACCGGCCTCGCCCCCGGGCGGGGCCGGTCAGGCCCCACCTCAGGAAGGAACCCGCCATGCGCAGCCCCGCTCTGTTCGTCGGCTCTCTCCTCGCCGGACTGGTGCTCGGCACCATCAGCGGCGCCGCCGTGGCGCGCACCGCCGACGCACCCCACCAGCCGCCCGCCATCCCGGCATCCCAGCCCGCCCAGCCCGGCTGCGCCACGCCGCCCGGCCCGGCCAAGCCGGTCGTCACCCCACCTCTTCCCGCTCCCAGCCCGGCCCCGGCACCCGTGCCGCACCTGGCCGTGTAGGGACCGCCCCACGCCCCGGGCCGGGCGCCGTGACGACTGAACCGGCGCCCGGCCCGGCACCACACCACACCCGCCCAACCCAGGACAGGAACGCAAATGAAGGTCAACAAGAACACCCTCATCGAGCGCCTCGCTCCCCAGCTCGGAGGCCGGCGCGCCGCCACCGCCGCCGTTGAGGCAGTGCTGGACACCATCGTTCGCGCCGTCGTCGCCGGTGACACAGTCTCTGTCACCGGCTTCGGTGCCTTCGAGCCGGTCGAGCACGCCAGCCGCCTCGCCCGCAATCCCCAGACCGGTGAGAAGGTGAAGGTCCCGGCGCGCCGGGTACCCCGCTTCCGCCCGCACGAGCGCTTCAAGGACCTCGCGGACAGCCGCCGCGCGCTCCCGATGGCCGGCAGCTCCATCCGCAAGGACCCGAAGGGCACCCACACCGGAGCGCTGGCGTCGGCCCGGGACGCGGCATGAGCCGAAACCTCGCGGACCGCCTGTCCGCCCTCGTCCAGCAGTTCCATCCCGCTCCGCCCACGCCCTACGTGCTGCGCCGCGACATTGACGTGTCCGGGGTTTCTGGTACCGGGACGGTAGCTGAGGGCTGCTACTTCTCGATGGCTGCCGGCTCCGGCGCGGTCACCCGATGGCGAGGCGAGCGGGGCTCGACCGTCGCCTGGGACCGCGGGCAGGACATCGAGGCAATCCACGGGCACGGCGGGGCGACGCGCGTTGTCATCCTGCCGGTCCCGGCGATGCTCGCGGCCCTGTCGTCGGTGGCCTCCCTCGGTGAACAGCGGGGTGAGGACCGGTGGTCGGAAGGCTGGAACGAGGCACTGCGGACGGCTCGCGGACTGATCGAGGCGGCCCTCGGGCCGTACCTGCAAGGCGGCGAGCCGACAGTCAGCCCGCTAGATAATTAACCAGCGTCCAAATAGTTGACCTAAGTCAATTGCGCTGCGAGGCTGGTCCTGCCAGCCGGGGAATGCGAAGCCCCGGCCCACGAGAGGGGGCCCCATGCCCATCCGCAACTACGCCACGGCCCAGGACGTCGGCCTGCGCGCCAACCAGTGCGACGCCACCGCTGTCTCCACCACCCCCGCCGGCGTGCGGGCCTACGTCCTGCTGGACGGCATCGGCGAGAGCGAGGCCGTCCGAAGCTGGGTGCGTGACGCCGCCCGCCGTCTCGCCCGCGCCGCCGCACGCCGAGGCGACGCGGAAGCGGGCCTGCGCGCCGTCTACACCGCCTACGCCACCGAGCGCGCCGACGGCAGTCCCTACGCGCGCCCGCCGAAGGCCGCCGCAGTCGTGGCCGTCGCCGCCCCAGGCAAGCCGCTGACCGTGGCCTGGTGCGGGGATTCACGCGCCTACGTCCTGACTCCGCGCGGGACCGTCGAGTGCCTGACCAACGACCACAACGTGCGCCGTGTGTTCGGCGGCAGCCGCAACGTCATCACCTCCTGCCTCGGCTCATCGCTCGGCGATGATGAGGTCAAGGAGCGGTACGGGCACCCGGCGATCGAGTCGATCACCCGTGGCATGGAGCCGTGCCGCCTGCTCCTGGCCTCCGATGGGGCGTATGAGCCGCACGAGGACGCCGGGCAGCTCCTGGCCGACCACCTCGTCGGCGCCCCCGGCCAGGTTGCCCGCGTCCTGACCGCCACTGCCGTCCAACGCTCCCTCGCCGCGACCGGGAGCCAGCCGTACGCGGACAACGCCACCGCCTTGGTCGCCGACTTGCTGCCCTGACGTAGCGCCGGGGCAGGGCGCACTACCGCCCTCCCCCGGCCCCGCAGCAGTACGGCCAACGGCCAGTACGTGGAGAACCGCACCTGGCCAGCCCGACCACCGCGACCGATATCCACACTGCTATCCCTGGAGGGACCGTGCGGGTCTTCTACAGCGCTCAGTACCTCGACTACAGCGACCGGCTCGCCCTGGTCAGCATCGGCCTGGTCCGCGAGGACGGCGGGACCTACTACGCGGTCAACCGGGGGCTGTCTGCCAGCCATGTCCTCGCGGACCCGTCGCTGCGCATGGCCGCATGGCCCCACCTGCCGACACGCGGTGACCGCCACCTCGACCGCAGTCACCCCGACGTCAAGGTGCGCAGCCGCATCGCCGCAGAGGTCACCGACTTCCTCGCGGCCGTGCCCGACCTCGAACTCTGGTCGTGGCGCGGAGCCCACGCCCATGTCCTGCTCTGCCAGCTGTACGGCACGGAACTGGATCTGCCGGACGCGGTCCCGGACTGGACCAACGACCTGCGGCAGGAGGCGCACCGCCTCGGCGTGGATCCGGACGAACTGCCCGACCAGCAGACGCGTCGGCACCACGCCCTGGACGACGCCCGGCACCTGCTGATCCTCGCCCGCTGCTTGGACGCGGCCGCCGTCACAGACGCTGCCGAGCTGGCCGGCCACGCGCCCGGACGGGGCTGGTGACCGTGACCACCCAGACGTTGATTGGCCGCATCACCAAAGGCCCGGAGCTCCACCGGATCCCCGGCAGCCCCGTCCAGAACGTCACGTTCACCCTCGAACAGCGCCCCGCACTCGCCGAGCGCGGCAAGCGACGCGCGGCCGCCGGGCCGCTGCTCCTGCGGTGCATCGCCTGGCGAGGCATGGCCCAGCTGATCGCCGAGACCTTCCGCGCGGGCGACCGAGTGATCGTGATCGGTGCCCTGCAGCAGCGCTCCGGGCGCGCTGCCGGCTCCGCCCCCCACTCGTCCATGGAACTCGAGGTGACCGACATCGGGGCGCTGCTCCACGACGGGATGCCGCTCCGACGCACGGTGCCCACGGCGGGCGAGCCGGACTAACCCGTGGAGGGCGGTGTGGGCGTTGCTCGCACTGCCCTCGGGCGGACTGATAGACATGACGTCGTACCCCGTCCGGGCAGCCGGGCCATCACGCGAGGAGCATCATGAGCGGCAGGAAGCCGGGCACGGCGCTGGCCGGCGCCGCCAAGGCCCTAAAGGAGGCGGTCAAGGCCCTCGAGGAGGCCGGCCTCACCCATGTCGAGATCATGGCGGCCCTGCGCGAGCCGTTGGCCGAGGTCGATTCGACGCTGACCGAGATGCGCAGGCTGCGCCGCGAGGCCGTCGTGGCCGCCTACCCGGACCGAACCCGCACCGTCTATGAGCTGTCCGAGGCGTCGGGGCTGGAGTCCGCCCTGATCACCCGCTACGCGAAGGAAGCCGGCCTGGAGCTGCGCAACCGCAAGCGCGGCTAGTACCGCCCCCGGGGCGGGCCAGCGCTCGTCACCGCGGCTTCCTGTGGCGGCCGGTGCCCCGCCCGAGGTTCGGGGACGGCACCGGCCGGACGGTGCCGTCCCCGTCGATCCCGTGCAGCAGGCGCTGCGCCGCCGCGTAGTCGCCAACGACCGACTCCGGCAGCCACTGCACGCCGTCCCACCGCAACACCAGCCGCGGTTCCTCCGGCCGGACGTGCGCGGCGCCCTCGCTGCCGTCCAGCCGCACCACCTTCAAGGCACCTACCTGGCGGCGGGACGCCTCCCGCCGGGCCATCCACGACTCCAGTGGCTCGTCATCCACCAGTCGGGCTCCCTTCCTGCAACGCACCAGCGTGAAGCGCGCGGAGTGCCGGCTCACTGGCCGGGCACCGCGCCGGCGGAGCTCCGCGAGGACCCCGCCGAGTGTGTCAGTCGACAAGCCGTCAGGCCAAGCTGATCAAGGACCGTCACTCTCCAGTTCCCCCGGCCCTCTCTTCCTCGAGTACGACCACGCCGCCTCCAGCATGCCTGCTGCGAGCCGAAGTTGGGTGTGCCCAAGGGCGCGCCCCAGCATTTAGACTTGAGTCAAGAAAGCGGACGAAAGTCCGAAAGGTTGCCAGTCCGGGCCGCGAACCCGGACCACACCACACAGGAGACCCACCCATGCGACAGAGCGACGTCATCACCGGCCGCGCCGACCTCGGGGCCATCGACAACACCACCGGCGAGGCCGCCTTCTACTCCCACCGCCAGCCCGCCTGGCACGGCCTCGGCACCGTCACCGAGGAGGCCATGACCAGCGAGGAGGTCCTGCACCTCGCCAAGCTGAACTGGCTGGTCGAGAAGCGCCCGCTGCTCTCCATGCACAAGGGCAAGCTCGGCAAGAAGATCCCCAACCGCTTCGGCACCTTCCGCGACGACACGGGTGACTGGCTCGGCGGCCTGGTCGGCAACACCTGGAACCCCATCCAGAACCGCGACGCCTTCGCCTTCCTGGACGAGCTTGTCGGCGGCGGCCACGTCACCTATGAGACTGCCGGGGCCCTCGACGGCGGCCGAGTCGTCTTCATGTCCACCAAGTCGCCGAGCATCACCCTCGACCCCGAGGGCGCGGCCGACCGCATCGACCTCTACACCCTGTTCGCCAACAGTCACGACGGCCGCGCCGCTGCCGTCGCCGTCGAAACCCCGGTCCGGGCCGTCTGCACCAACACCCTCGACCTCGCGGTTGAGGAGGCGGACCGCGTCTGGAAGATCCGCCACACCAAGGACGCGCTGACCGATCTGGAGGAGGCTCGCAAGACCCTCGGCTTCACGGAGCGGTACGCGGCCGCCTTCGAGGCGGAGGCAACCCAGCTCTTCCAGACCGCGATGACCAACCAGGAGTTCGACAAGCTGATTGCCCAGCTGTGGACGCCCCCGGCTGAGGGTGCCCGCAAGAACCTGGTCACGGCACATGAGGAGCGGCGCGACCGCCTGCACCACCTGTTCCGGGAGGCCGACACCCAGGACAACATCCGGGGCACTCGCTGGGCCGCTCTGCAGGCCGTCATCGAGTTCGACGACTACTTCCGCAACGTCAAGGTGCCCGAGGCGCTGAGCGAGCAGGAGCACCGCAACAACCTGGCGATGACCACCCTGCTGGCCGATCAGAAGAACGACCTCAAGGACCTCGCCAAGTCCATGCTGCTCGCGGCCTGATCGTCCCGGCGGCCGGGGGCGGTGCCCCCGGCCGCCACGGCGCCCACTTCACGTCACCCCAGCCGCGCCGACGACCGGCGCGGCCCTCCGCAGCGAGGAAAGTCATGTCCAGCCACACCCCCAACGTCCCCCATCCTGCCGACGATGGCGCACGCGCCAGCGCCCTCGTTCACGACGTCTTCCACGACTTCGCCGACGAACTGGCCGCCGGCCACGAAGCCATGAAGCGGCGCATGCTGCTCCTCCTCGACTCCGCCATGGCCAGCGATCACGCCGCTGGCGCTGTCGCGGACCGGGACGTCGCCCGACTGCTCCTCGCCGTCCAGAACGGGCCTGTCTTCGATGCAGCGACCGAGTACTGCGAGGCATCGGAGACGGCCCGAGCGGCTGGTCTGTGGAATCGCGCGATCCGCCTGTGTGTCGGGCGGCACGAGACTCTGGCCGGCGCCCCGTATGCCCTGCTCGGGCTGGCTTTGCTGCTGGACGGCGACAACGCGGGTGCCGCCGCCGCTCTCACCCGCGCGGCTGCCCTGCGCCCGGACCATCCCAGCGCGGAGGCACTCGTGGCGATCCTCGAAATTCACATGACGGGGCAGAGGGCTGGTGTTGACCTCGGCACGGTCGGCCTGATGCGACGGCACCTGCGCTCGGAGAGGGCCCGTCGGCTGCGTGACCGGAGCTGACGGCCGATAAGCCAGGCCGGGCAGGCGCCCATGTGCCTGCCCGGCCCGGCGCGGGCCCGCCCGCGCGCGAGCTGCCCCCGATTCGTCCGGCCTGGGGTGTGCCCAACAACCCTGCCCCCAAATAGACTTGAGTCAAGAAAAGAGACGCAAGCCTCTTTGATGCCGGTCCGGGCCGCGAACCCGGACCCACCCGATAGGAACCCCATGAACATCAACACGGTGCCTGTCTTCGACATCAGGAACGCCGCGCAAGCCGTCGAAGCACTGCCCTACCTGCTGAGCTACCAGCCCGACGGCCCCGACGGCACGCTGTTCGTCCTCGCCCACGACACCATGCGCGACGGTCCGTTGTTCAGCCAGAAGTTCGAGCTGCCCGATGACACGGACGACCCGCACGAGGCCGGCCACCAGATCATGCACAACACCCTGCATCGCCTGGAGGAGTTCGCCACCGGACCGGCCGACATCCTGCTGTACCTGTGCGCGAACCAGGAGGACGCCAGCGACGGCTACAACGCGATGTGCCGACACCGGGTGCTCGCGGACGCGCTTCTACTCTCGGCCGAGGCCCACGGCATCGACACTCTCGGCGTCATATTCGTGACCCCGACTCACTGGTGGGTCTACCACCACGACAACCCCCACTACCGGGTCGAGGGAATGCCTGTGGACGGCCCGGACAACCCGGGCGTGGTCACCATGAACGCCCGCGCCGTCGGCATCCCGACGCCGCCCAGCGAAGCAAAGATCCTCGCCGCATTCGATCCCGTCACCGGGAAAGACGCGGAAGCTCAACGGGCTGCGATCGTGGAGGCGGTCGGCCTGCGAGCCGAGCGCGTGCGGTCCACCAGCTTCGACGCCGAAACCGAACGGCTCGCGGCGATCTTCGACCGACTGCTGCTGGGTGGCGGAGACGACACCCCACTGACGGACCTCACCCCCGAGCAGACGGCAGAGCTGATCGTCGGCCTGCGGCACAAGCCCCTGCGGGACGTCGCACTCGGCTACAGCGAACCGAGCGAACTCCCGCGCGCCCGCGAGCTGTGGGCACTGCTCGTCCGCCGCTGCGCCAGCGACAGCACGACCTTCGCCGCCGCACCCCTGACCCTCGCCGGGTACGCCGCCGCCGTCGCCGGGGAGATCCCGGCCGCGCTCATCTCCCTCGACCGGGCAAGGACGGTCGACCCGCGCTACCTTCTCGCCAAACTCCTGATGGAGCAGCTCGCGATGACGGGCTCCGTGGACGAGATCACCGACGGGATCCGGCAGGAGCGCGAAGACCGCCTTCGCCGCCGAGACCGCTGATCGTCCGGCCGGGGCGGGCGCTTGGCGCCCGCCCCGGCCGTGGCCCGCCCAGCCCTACCGACCACAACCAGGGGGACACCGTGAAGTACAGCGAAGCCCAAACCGACCCGGACGACGACCCGGCGCCGGCCGTCGCGGACCCCGCCACAGGGGAGGTCCGGGTCCTCGCCGACCTGTGCGACACATGCATCTACCGGCCGGGGAACCTGATGCACCTCGCGCCCGGACGGCTGCGCCAGCTCGCCCAGGAAGCACTGGCCCGCCGAGGGCACATCGTCTGCCACTCGACGCTGCCCGCCCTGGCCCCGCCCGGGACGAAGGGGGCGATCTGCCGCGGCTTCGCCAACGCCCACGGGCCCGCCGTCTATGCGCTGCGCATGGCCCCCGTGATCGGCCGACTGGTCGAAGTACCGCCCCCGCCTGCCCACGACTCGACACTCGAAGAACGGCAACCATGACCGACCTCTATATCCCCGACCCGTGTGAGGACTGCGGCGCCGCCGCCGGCGTCCTGTGCTTCGCCGACTGTCCGACCGGGCCCACATGGGAGGACGTCCACGGGTCAGGGGTGCAGGAAGCCAGCCCGGGCGAGGATTCACACCCGCCCCAGTAGGGGTACGCGATATAACGGCCACGGCCCCCGCTTCGGGGCCGTGGCCGTTTCAGTGCCCCAGGACTGTCGCCCGCGTCCGGGGCCCAGCCCTGGAACAATCGCGCAGGACCGAGAGGAAGTGGCGATGCCAGCGGACCGCATTGATGTGGCCTACGCGCTGATCAGCGACAGCGACCGCCAGCGGGTGCTGCTCGTACGCAACGAGGACAGCTGGAGCCTGCCCGGAGGCCGACGCGAGGCGGGCGAGAGCCTGGCGGAGGCCGCCGTGCGCGAAGCCAAGGAGGAAGCCGGCGTCGTGGTCGAGGCTCGGCGGATCGTTGACGTGAGCGAACGCATCACGGAGGACCTGCACGACGTGTTCACTGTGTTCAGCGCCGAACTGCTCTCAGACGAGCCGGCCGTCAGCGAGCACGACGACGACGTGACCGAGGTCGCCTGGGTGCCCGTGGATCAGGCCAGCCAGCGGATGCCCTGGTACCGGGATGGTGTGGAAGCCCTCCTGCACGCGGGCGGCGCCAGCCACAGTGCCGCCCGCGGGTAGCTGGTGCAGCTACGCCCGGAGCGGTCGCCGGTTGAGCCACCGTTCCTCTTCCGTTCGGTCCCGGAGCGGAGAGGCTAGCCAGGGCACGAGGCGCGGGGCCGGCACAGCGTCCAGCTGCTCGATCGGGTGGACTAGCCTGCGTGTTTCATCCGGGGTCGCGTCCGGAGCATGATCGGAAAAGCGAAAGTGCCTTCTGAGCTGCAACGATGAGGCTTGTCTAAGGTC
>NZ_JBVIRY010000051.1:0-45722 GCF_055575795.1 Kitasatospora sp. NPDC034023 | reverse complement strand
GATGACGGTGTGGTGGATGGTCTGACCGGGGAGCGGTTTGCTTCGGTGGCCCGTCCGAAGGTGGATGCGGCGCGGAACCTGCACGAGTTGACGGCTGGGTGTGGTCTGTCGGCGTTCGTGTTGTTCTCGTCGATGGCGGGTTCGGTGGGCAGTGCCGGGCAGGGCAACTACGCGGCTGCGAATGCCTATCTGGACGCGCTCGCGGAGCAGCGCCGGGCCGACGGTCTGCCCGCCACCTCGATCGCCTGGGGCGCCTGGGCCGAGGCCGGGCTCGCCACCGAGGAACTCGTGGCCGACCGGCTGCGCCGTGACGGCGTCGTCGGTATGGCGCCGGGGCTGGCGATCTCGGCCCTGCAGCACGCGCTCGACCAGGGCGACACCGCCCTGACCATTGCCGCGGTGGACTGGGATCGAGTCGCCGGTGAGACCGCCGCCGTGCGGGCCACGCGGCTGTTCGACGAGATCCCCGAGGCCCGCACGGTGATGGACGCGGCCCTTGCCTCGTCCGCGCGGGCCGGTGCCGGCGACTCCTCGCTGGCGGCGCGGCTCGCCGGGCTGTCGGAGGCGGAGCGCGGCCGTGCGGTGCTGGACCTCGTCCGTGGCCAGGTCGCTGCCGTTCTCGGTTATGCCGGGTCGGAGGCGGTGGAGGCGGGCCGGGCGTTCAAGGAGTTGGGCTTCGACTCGCTGACCGCCGTCGACCTGCGCAACCGCCTCAACGCGGCGACCGGGCTGCGCCTGCCGGCGACGCTGGTCTTCGACTACCCGTCGGCCACCGCACTCGCCGACCACCTCGGTGCCGAACTGCTGGGCGGCCGCTCGGCCACTCTGGCACCGACCGCGGTCCTGCCGGCGGTGGCGGACGACGAGCCGATCGCCATCGTCGCCATGAGTTGCCGCTTCCCCGGCGGGGTCAACACCCCGGAGGAGCTCTGGCAGTTGCTGCTGAGCGGCGGAGACGCGATCGGCGACTTCCCGACCGACCGCGGCTGGGACGTCGAGTCGCTCTACCACCCGGACCCGAGCCACCAGGGCACCACGTACGCCCGCGAGGGCGGTTTCCTGGACCAGGCGACGCAGTTCGACCCGACGTTCTTCGGGATCTCGCCGCGCGAGGCACTGTCGATGGACCCGCAGCAGCGGCTGCTGCTGGAGACGTCCTGGGAGGCCTTCGAGCGTGCGGGCATCGATCCGACCTCGGTGCGCGGCAGCCAGGCGGGTGTCTTCGTCGGCACCAACGGCCAGGACTACGCGAACCTCCTGGTGGACGGCCTGGAGGGGGTCGAGGGGCACCGGCTGACCGGTACGGCGACGAGCGTGATCTCCGGCCGTCTCTCCTACACGTTCGGTCTTGAGGGGCCGGCGGTGTCGGTGGACACGGCGTGTTCGGCGTCGTTGGTGGCGCTGCACCTGGCGGTGCAGGCGTTGCGCAACGGTGAGTGCGATCTCGCGCTCGCGGGTGGTGTGACGGTGATGTCGACGCCGGATCTGTTCGTGGAGTTCAGTCGGCAGCGCGGGCTGTCGGTGGACGGCCGGTGCAAGGCGTTCGCGGGTGCGGCGGACGGTACGGGCTGGGGTGAGGGCGCCGGCATGCTGCTGGTCGAGCGGCTGTCGGATGCCCGGCGCAACGGGCATCCGGTGCTTGCGGTGGTCCGTGGCTCTGCGGTGAACCAGGACGGTGCGTCGAACGGGCTGACGGCGCCGAACGGTCCGTCGCAGCAGCGGGTGATCCGGCAGGCTCTGGCCGGTGCCGGTCTGACGGCGGACCAGATCGACGCGGTGGAGGCGCACGGCACGGGCACCCGCCTTGGTGACCCGATCGAGGCGCAGGCCCTGCTCGCGACCTATGGCCAGGAGCGGGCCGACGACCGGCCGCTCTGGCTCGGCTCGGTGAAGTCCAACCTCGGGCACACCCAGGCCGCGGCCGGTGCCGCCGGTGTGATCAAGATGGTGCTCGCGATGCAGCACGGCGTCCTGCCGCGGACCCTGCACGTGGACGCGCCGACCCCGCACGTCGACTGGACGGCCGGCAGCGTCTCGCTGCTGACCGAGAACGTCGACTGGCCGGAGACCGGTGAGCCGCGCCGCGCGGGCATCTCCGCCTTCGGCATCAGCGGGACGAATGCCCACACGATCCTGGAGCAGGCCCCGGTGGTCGAGGAGACCCCGGAGGACGCCGCGGCGACCGTGCCGGTGCTGCCGGTGGTGCTGTCCGCAAAGAGCGAGACCGCACTGCGGGCCCAGGCCGAGCGCGTCATCGCCGTTGTCGAGGAGCAGCCCGAGGCCCGGCTCGCCGACCTGGCGCTCTCCGCGGCAGTCGGCCGGGCTTCGCTCGAACACCGGGCGGCCGTGCTGGCCGAGGACCGGACGGAACTGCTGGCGGGCCTCCGGGTCCTGGCCACGGGCGGCTCGGGCGCGAACGCGCTCCACGGCACGGTGGTGGAGGGGCGGACGGCGTTCCTGTTCACCGGTCAGGGCAGTCAGCGCGTCGGGATGGGGGAGGAGCTGTACGGCGCCTACCCGGTGTTCGCGGACGCGTTCGATGCGGTGTGTGCGCACCTGGACCAGTTCCTGGACCGTCCGCTGCGTGAGGCGATCGCCGACCCGGAGCTGATCCACGAGACGGGTTGGGCTCAGCCGGCGCTGTTCGCGCTGGAGGTGGCGCTCTTCCGGCTGGTGGAGTCGTGGGGTCTGACCCCGGACGTGCTGGCCGGGCATTCGATCGGTGAGCTGGCTGCCGCCCATGTCGCGGGTGTGTTCTCGCTGGCGGATGCCGCGAGGCTGGTGGCGGCTCGTGCCGGGTTGATGCAGGCGCTGCCGCGCGGCGGTGCGATGGTCGCGGTGCAGGCCACCGAGGAGGAGGTGCTGCCGCTGCTGACCGAGGGCGTCGGCATCGCCGCCGTCAACGGCCCGACCTCCGTGGTGATCTCCGGTGCCGAGGATGTGGTGCTGGCCGTGGTCGCGCAGTTGGAGGGTCGCAAGTCCAAGCGGCTGACGGTCAGTCATGCGTTCCACTCGCCGCTGATGGACGGCATGCTCGCGGACTTCCGTGCCGTCGCCGAGCAGATCACCTACGAACTTCCGCGGATTCCGATCGTCTCCACTCTCACGGGCGCTCCTGTCTCCACCGAGCTGACCGACGCCGAGTACTGGGTGCGCCACGTCCGTGAGGCCGTCCGTTTCGCCGACGCGGTCACCGCCCTGGAGGCGGATGGTGTCCGGACGTTCGTCGAGCTGGGCCCGGACGGGGTGCTGTCCGCGATGGGTCAGGAGTCCGTGGCCGAGGCCGTGTTCGTCCCGGTGCTCCGCGCCGGCCGCCCGGAGGCCCGCACGCTCACGGTAGCCCTCGTCCAGGCCCACGTCCGCGGCCTCGCGGTCGACTGGCCGGCCGTGTTCGCCGGTACCGGCGCCCGCCGGGTCGACCTGCCCACCTACCCCTTCCAACGGCAGCGGTACTGGCCGGAGGCCCCGGTCTCCGTCGCGGCCGCCGTGCACGGCGCGGCGGGCCAGGGCGGCGACCCGGTGGACGCCCGGTTCTGGGAGGCGGTGGAGAGCGAGGATCTGACCACGCTGGCGGCGACCCTGGAGGTGGACGCCTCGGACGAACGGTCCCCGCTGACCGCCCTGGCGCCCGTCCTGCCGGTTCTCTCGGCCTGGCGACGCCAGCAGCGCGAGCAGCACCTGGTGGACGGCTGGCGCTACCGGGTGGTCTGGCGGCCGCTGGCCGACGCCTCGTACGACGGGGTGCTGACCGGTGACTGGCTGCTGGTCGTCCCGGCGGACGGTACGCTCCCGCAGGCCGCGCGGCAGTGGACCGCCGCCGTCGAGCGGGCCCTGTCGGACGGCGGGGCGCGGGTGCGGCGGATCGCGGTCGATGCCGGCACGTGCGAGCGCGCCGCGCTCGCCGATGAGCTGCGCGCTGCCTGGGACGCGGCAGGGGGGACTCCGGCGGGTGTCCTGTCGTTGCTCGCCGTGGACGAGGAGCAGCACCCCGTCCACCCGGCGCTCGCCGCCGGGCCGGCCGCGACCGCGGTGCTCGTCCAGGCCCTCGGCGACGCCGGGATCGGCGCCCCGCTGTGGTGTGCGACGCGCGGAGCGGTGGCGACGGGTGCGGCCCAGGGCGTGCTGAGCCCGGTTCAGGCGCAGGTCTGGGGTCTGGGCCGGACGGTGGCCCTGGAGCACCCCGAGCGCTGGGGCGGTCTGGTCGACCTGCCGGTGACGGTGGACGACCGGGCGGCGGCCCGCCTGGCGGGCGTGCTGTCCGCCGGGGACGGCGAGGACCAGCTGGCGGTGCGCCGTTCCGGGGTGCTGGCCCGGCGCCTGGTGCGCGCCGAACGGCCCGCTGCCCCGACGGCTCCGTGGCGGCCGCGCGGCACGGTGCTGGTCACCGGCGGCACCGGCGCGCTCGGTTCGGAGGTGGCCCGCTGGCTGGCCCGCAACGGCGCTGAGCACCTGGTGCTCACCGGCCGGCGCGGCGCCGAGGCCCCCGGTGCGGTCCGGCTGCGCGACGAACTGGCGGCCACCGGAGTCCGGGTGACCCTGGAGGCCTGCGACGCGTCCGACCGCGAGGCGGTGGAGTCGCTGGTCAAGCGCTTGCTCGTGGGCGAGGACGGCCTGCCGCTGCGCGCGGTGGTGCATGCCGCCGGCGTCACCCAGGACACCGCCCTGATGGACAGTGACCTCGCCGAACTGGCGGCGGTCGTGGACGCCAAGGTGTCCGGGGCGGTCCACCTCGACGCGGCCCTGGGCGCCACCGAGCTGGACGCCTTCGTCCTCTTCTCCTCGATCGCGGGCGTGTGGGGCAGCGGCGGGCAGACCGGCTACGCGGCCGCCAACGCCTTCCTCGACGCCCTCGCCGAGCGGCGCCGTGCCGCCGGACTCGCCGCCACCTCGGTGGCGTGGGGGCCGTGGGGCGGCATCGGCATGGCGGCCGAGGACGCCGCCGCTGCCGAGCAGCTGCGCCGGCGCGGCCTGCGGGTGATGGCGCCGGAGCTCGGCATCGCCGCGCTCCAGCAGGCGCTGGACCACAGGGAGACGGCGCTGACGGTGGCGGACGTGGACTGGGCGCTGTTCGCGCCGGCCTTCACCGCCGCCCGCCCGCGGCCGCTGATCGGCGACCTGCCCGAGGTCCGCGAGGCGCTGGAGGGTGCCACCGCGAGTCCGGAGGCGGGCACCGCCGAGCAGTCCGCGGCCTTCCAGGAGCAGCTGCGGTCGCTGCCCGCCGCCGAGCGGGAGCGGGCGCTGCTCGACCTGGTCCGCGGCGAGGTCGCCGCCGTCCTCGGCTACGCCGGGGCTGCGGCAGTCGAGGCTGCGAGGGCGTTCACCGAGCTGGGCTTCGACTCGCTGACCGCGGTCGAGCTGCGCAACCGGCTCGGCACCGCCGTCGGCCTCCGGCTGCCCACCAGCCTGGTGTTCGACTACCCGAACCCGACCGTGCTCGCCGCCCACCTGCGGGCCGAGATCGCCGGCGACGACGACACCGGGGCGGGCTCGGCGCTCGCCGAACTCGACGCGCTCGACCGGACGCTGTCCGCCGTCGCCTCGGACCACGCCGACCGCGCTCGCGTCACCGCCCGCCTCCAGGCCCTGCTGGCCAAGTGGAACGCGGCCGGCGGCGCGGTGGACGAGGCCGACGAGGACGAGCTGGACGACGTGTCCGCCGACGACCTCCTCGACCTCATCGACAAGGAATTCGGCAGGTCCTGACCGTGTACCCCGTGTACGCCGGGGCGGGCCGCGCCCGCCCCGGCACCCCGTCGGCGTCCCCCCTGTCCGGGGCGCCGACCTCCCCCGGCATCCCTGCCGGCCCGATCACCACCCTCCGCTCGACCTCTCCGTCCCCTTGCGCGACGAGCGCGATCCACCCGGCACCTTCGAAGGCGGCCCGCTGATGGCAGACGAAAAGAAGCTCCTCGACCACCTCAAGTGGATGACCGCCGAGCTGCGCCGGGCCAACCGCCGGCTGCGCGAGGTCGAGGAGGCGGAGCAGGAGCCGATCGCGATCGTCGCGATGAGCTGCCGCCTGCCCGGCGGCGTCCGCTCGCCGGAGGACCTGTGGCAGCTGGTGTCCACCGGCACCGACGCGATCTCGCTGTTCCCCGCCGACCGAGGCTGGGACGTCGAGAACCTCTACCACCCGGACCCGGACCACCCGGGTACCTTCTACGCGAGCGGGGGCGGATTCCTGCACGGCGCCGCCGAGTTCGACGCCGAGTTCTTCGGGATCTCGCCCCGCGAGGCGCTCGCCATGGACCCGCAGCAGCGGCTGATGCTGGAGGCCTCCTGGGAGGTCTTCGAGCGGGCCGGCATCGACCCGGCGTCGCTGCGCGGCAGCCGCACCGGCGTGTACGTCGGCGGCAGCTACCAGGGGTACGGCTCGGAGCTGCGCGAGGTGCCCGAGGGCGTCGAGGGGCGGCTGCTGACCGGCAATGCGACCAGTGTGCTCTCCGGCCGGATCGCCTACACGCTGGGCCTGGAGGGCCCGGCGGCCACCCTGGACACCGCCTGCTCGTCCTCGCTGGTGGCACTCCACTGGGCCTGCCAGGCGCTGCGCGACGGCGACTGCGCGCAGGCCCTGGTCGGCGGTGTGACGGTGATGGCGACGCCGGACGTGTTCGTCGAGTTCAGCCGCCAGCGGGGCCTGGCCGCCGACGGCCGCTGCAAGTCCTTCGCGGGCGCGGCGGACGGCACCGGCTGGTCCGAGGGCGTCGCCGTCCTGCTGGTCGAGCGGCTCTCCGACGCCCGCCGCAACGGGCACCCGGTGCTCGCCGTGGTCCGCGGTTCGGCGATCAACCAGGACGGCGCGTCCAACGGCCTGACCGCGCCGAACGGCCCGGCCCAGCAGCGGGTGATCCGCCAGGCGCTGGCCGACGCCCGGCTCGCCGCCGCCGACGTGGACGCGGTGGAGGCGCACGGCACCGGCACCGTCCTCGGCGACCCGATCGAGGCGCAGGCGCTGCTCGCCACCTACGGCCAGGAGAGGCCGGCCGAACAGCCGCTGTGGCTCGGCTCGTTGAAGTCGAACATCGGCCACACCCAGTCCGCCGCCGGTGTCGCCGGCGTGATCAAGATGGTCATGGCGATGCGCCACGGCCTGCTCCCGCAGACCCTGCACGTGGACGAGCCGTCCCCGCACGTCGACTGGACGGCGGGTGCGGTCGAGCTGCTGACCGAGCCCCGTCCCTGGCCCGAGACCGGGCAGCCGCGCCGGGCCGCGGTCTCCTCGTTCGGCGTCAGCGGCACCAATGCCCACACCATCCTGGAGCAGGCCCCCGAGCCCGCCGAGGACCCGGACGCCTCGGCCCCGGCGGCCGCGCCGGTGGCTGTCGCCGCAGACCGCGCCAACCGTACGGCCGTGCCGTGGCTGCTCTCCGCGCGCAGCGCCGACGCCCTCCCGGTGCAGGCCGCCCGGCTGCTGGCCCACTTGGACACCGTGTCCGAGGCCGATCCGCTCGACATCGGCTACTCGCTGGCCACCACCAGGGCCGCGCTGCCGCACCGTGCCGCCCTGGTCGCCACGGACACCGAGGAGCTGCGGAGTTCGCTCCGCGCCCTCGCCGAGGGCGAGCGCGGGCAGGCGCTCCAGGACATCGTCGCCGACGGGCCGTCCGCCTTCCTGTTCACCGGCCAGGGCAGCCAGCGGGTGGGGATGGGTGGGGAGTTGTACGTGGCCCACCGTGTGTTCGCCGCGGCTTTCGACGAGGTCTGTGCCGAGCTGGACGGTCATCTGGACCGTCCGCTGCGTGAGGCGATCGCCGATGAGGCGCTGATCCATGAGACGGGTTACGCGCAGCCGGCCTTGTTCGCGGTGGAGGTGGCGCTGTTCCGGCTGGTCGAGTCCTGGGGTGTGCGGCCTGACTTCCTGGCCGGGCATTCGATCGGTGAGATCGCCGCCGCGCACGTCGCCGGGGTGTTCTCGCTGGCGGATGCGTGCAAGCTGGTGGCCGCGCGCGGTCGGCTGATGCAGGCGCTGCCGCGCGGCGGCGCGATGGTGGCCGTGGAGGCCGCCGAGGGCGAGGTCCTGCCACTGCTGCTCGGGCGCGGCGACGAGCTGGGCATTGCCGCCGTCAACGGGCCTTCCTCCGTGGTGGTTTCCGGCGACGAGCGGGCGGTGCTGGAGCTGGCTGCCGACTGGGAGGCCCAGGGTCGGAAGACCAAGCGGCTGACGGTCAGTCATGCGTTCCATTCGTCGTTGATGGACGGGATGGTGGACGCGTTCCGTGCGGTGGCCGGGCAGGTGGTGTTCGAGGTGCCGCGGATCCCGGTCGTGTCGACGTTGACGGGTGTGCTCGTCTCGGCCGAGCTGACGGATCCCGAGTACTGGGTGCGGCATGTCCGGGAGACGGTCCGGTTCGCCGATGCGGTGCAGGTGCTGGAGGCGCAGGGCGTCCGGACATTCGTGGAGCTCGGGCCGGACGGGGTGCTCTCGGCCATGGGCCAGGAGTCCGCGGCCGAGGCCGCGTTCGTCCCGCTGCTGCGCGCCGGCCGCCCCGAGACCGAGACGCTGACCAGCGCCGTGGCGCGTGCCCACCTGCGCGGCGTCACCGTCGACTGGGCCGCGTTCTACGCCGGAAGCGGCGCACGGCGGGTGGAGCTGCCGACCTACGGCTTCCGCCCCGGACGGTACTGGCTGGAGTCGGGCGGCCCCGTCCCGGCCGGGCTGCCGGCCGACCCGGTGGATGCCCGGTTCTGGGAGGCCGTGGAGAGCGAGGACCTCGCTGCGCTCGCCGAGACCCTCGGCGTGGAGGACGGCGACCGCCTCGGCGACGCGCTCCCGATGCTGGCGGCGTGGCGGCGGCGCAGCCGTGAGGCGACGGTGGTCGACGGCTGGCGCTACCGGGTGGCCTGGCGGCCGCTGGTGGAGTCGGCGGATGGGCTGTCGGGTGTGTGGCTGGTGGCGGCCGGCGCTGGGGAGCTGGCCGGGGTGCTGACCGGTCGGGGCGCGGAGGTGCGGGTCTTCGAGGCCGGCACGGCCGATCGCGGTGTACTGGCGGGCGAGTTGCGGTCGGTGCTGGCCGATGGTGCGGCAGTGGCGGGCATTGTGCTCCCGGCTGCCGCACCGGGCGAGGTGTTGGCTCTCGTTCAGGCGCTGGGCGATGCCGGTGTCGCTGCGCCGCTGTGGTGTGTCACGCGGGGCGCGGTGGCCACTGGGCGTTCGGAGCGGGTGGCCGATCCGGTGCAGGCGCAGGTGTGGGGCCTGGGCCGGGTCGTCGCGCTGGAGCATCCGGAGCGGTGGGGTGGTCTGGTCGATCTGCCCGTGGACGCGGACGAGCGGGCCTTCGGCCGGCTGGCCGGTGTGCTGGCCGATGCCGGTGAGGATCAGGTCGCGGTCCGCGCGTCCGGTGTCTTCGGCCGCCGTCTGGTCCGTGCTGCGCGTGGTGAGGGCTCGGCGTGGTCGCCGTCCGGGACGGTGCTGGTCACTGGCGGGACGGGTGCGCTGGGTGCGCAGGTCGCGCGCTGGCTGGCCCGCAACGGTGCCGGGCACCTGGTGCTGACCAGCCGCCGTGGCCCGGATGCCCCGGGGGCTTCCGAGCTCCGCGACGAGCTGACCGCCCTTGGCGCGGCCGTGACCGTGGCGGCCTGTGATGTCGCCGATCGCGAGGCGCTGGCGGGCCTGTTGGCCGAGCACGAGCTGTCCGCGGTCTTCCACACGGCCGGCGTCCTGGACGACGGTGTGATCGACGCACTGACCGCCGAGCGGCTGGCATCGGTGGCCCTGCCGAAGGTGGACGCCGCGCGCAACCTGCACGAGCTGACCAGCGGTCATGACCTGTCGGCCTTCGTGCTGTTCTCCTCGACGGCCGGGACGATCGGCAGTGCAGGTCAGGGTAACTACGCCGCGGCCAACGCCTACCTGGATGCGCTCGCCGAGCAGCGGCGGGCCGACGGACTGCCCGCGACCTCGATCGCCTGGGGTCCGTGGGCCGAGGCGGGCATGGCGACCGACGACCGGCTCACCGTGCGCCTGCGCCGCGAGGGTGTGCCCCCGATGGCTCCCGACCTCGCCATGACCGCGCTTCAGCAGGCACTGGAGAACGGCGACACTGCGCTCGCCGTCGCCGACATCGTCTGGGAGCGGCTGCTCGACGGCACGACGGTGCCCGTCCCCCTCTTCGCCGAGATCCCCGAGGCCGGCCGCTCCACCTCCGCGCAGTCCGAGCCCGACCGCCCCGAGGGCCCGTCCGACGAACTTGCCGGCCGCCTGGCCGGGCTGACCCCCGACGACCGGGCCGCCGTCCTGCTGGATCTGGTCCGCACCGAGGTGGCCGGGGTGCTCGGCTACGCGGAGGCGGACGCGGTGGACGCGGGCCGGGCCTTCCGCGAGCTGGGCTTCGACTCGCTGACCGCCGTCGAGCTGCGCAACCGCCTCACCGTCGTCACCGGCCTGAGCCTGCCCTCCACGCTGGTCTTCGACTACCCGACCGTCACCGCCCTCGCCGGCCACCTCGGGACCGAGGTCCTCGGCCGCGCCGAATCGGCGGTCCCGGAGACCAGCGGTGCCCACTTCGCCGGCTCCGCCATCGACGAGCCCATCGCGATCGTGGCCATGAGCTGCCGTTTCCCCGGCGGGGTCGGGTCACCGGAGGAGCTGTGGCAGCTGCTGCTCGACGGCGGTGACGCCGTCTCCGGGTTCCCCACCGACCGGGGCTGGGACCTCGCCGCCCTGCACGGTGACGGGCCCGGCCGGGCCGGTACCAGGGAGGGCGGATTCCTGCACGACGCCGCCGAGTTCGACCCGGTCTTCTTCGGGATCTCGCCGCGCGAGGCGCTCGCCATGGACCCGCAGCAGCGGCTGCTGCTGGAGACCTCCTGGGAGGCGTTCGAGCGGGCGGGCATCGACCCGGCCGCGCTGCGCGGCAGCCGGACCGGCGTCTTCGTCGGCACCAACGGCCAGGACTACCTGACCCTTGCCGCCAACTCCTCCGACGACCTGGAGGGGCGGCTCGGCACGGGCACGGCGGCAAGTGTCGTCTCCGGACGGCTGTCGTACACCTTCGGTCTGGAGGGCCCGGCGGTCACCGTCGACACCGCATGCTCCTCCTCGCTGGTCGCGCTGCACCTGGCGGGCCAGGCGCTGCGGGCCGGGGAGTGCTCGCTCGCCCTGGTGGGCGGCGTCACGGTGATGTCGACGCCGGGTGCGTTCGTCGAGTTCAGCCGGCAGGGCGGTCTGGCGGCCGACGGCCGCTGCAAGGCGTTCGCGGCCGGCGCGGACGGTACCGGCTGGGGCGAGGGCGTCGGTCTGCTGCTGGTCGAGCGGCTCTCCGACGCCGAACGGAACGGCCACCGGGTGCTGGCCGTCGTCCGCGGTTCCGCCGTCAACCAGGACGGCGCCTCCAACGGCCTCACCGCCCCCAACGGGCCCTCCCAGCAGCGGGTCATCCGCCAGGCACTCGCCTCCGCCCGCCTCGGCGCCGCCGACGTGGACGCCGTCGAGGCGCACGGCACCGGCACCCGGCTCGGCGACCCGATCGAGGCCCAGGCGCTGCTCGCCACCTACGGCCAGGACCGCACCGGTGCGCAGCCGCTCCGGCTCGGCTCGGTGAAGTCCAACATCGGCCACACCCAGGCCGCCGCCGGTGTCGCGGGCGTCATCAAGATGGTGCTGGCGATGCAGCACGGCGTCCTGCCGCGCACCCTGCACATCGACGCGCCGTCCACCGAGGTCGACTGGTCGGCCGGGGCCGTGGAACTGCTGACGCAGAACACGGCGTGGCCGCGGACCGGCCGCCCCCGCCGCGCGGCGGTCTCCTCGTTCGGCATGAGCGGCACCAACGCGCACGTCGTCCTGGAGCAGGCACAGGAGCCGGAGCCGGCCGTCGCCGAGCCGGGCCCGGCCGCACCGCCGGTCTGGCCGGTGCCGCTGTCGGCCCCCACGGAGGACGGCCTGAGGGCCCAGGCCGAGCGGCTGCTGCGAGCGGTGGCCACCGGCGCCGCGCCCGGCGACGCCGCGTACTCGCTGGCCACCGGCCGCTCCGCGATGGAGCACCGGGCGGTCGTGGTGGCTGCCGACGAGCAGGGGTTGATGCGGGGTCTACAGGGGTTGGCCGCCGGCACTCCCGGTGCGACTGTGGTCCGGGGCTCGGCCACGGGCGGCAAACTCGCCTTCCTCTTCACCGGCCAGGGCAGTCAGCGGCGGGGCATGGGAGCTGAGTTGTACGAGACGTACCCGGTGTTCGCCGAGGCTCTCGACGCGGTCTGCGCGGAGCTGGACGGCCACCTGGAGCGTCCGCTGCGCGAGGCGATCGCGGACGCCGAGCTGATCGACGAGACGGCGTACACCCAGCCCGCGCTGTTCGCGCTCGAGGTCGCGCTGTTCCGCCTGCTGGAGTCGTGGGGTCTGCGCCCCGACGCGCTGGCCGGTCACTCCATCGGCGAGCTGGCCGCCGCGTACGTCGCCGGTGTGTTCTCGCTGGCGGACGCGGCGCGGCTGGTCGCGGCGCGTGGCCGGCTGATGCAGGCGCTGCCGCGCGGCGGCGCGATGGTCGCCGTCGAAGCGGCGGAGGACGAGGTGCTGCCGCTGCTGACCGAAGGTGTCGGCATCGCCGCGGTCAACGGCCCGACGTCCGTGGTGATCTCGGGTGCCGAGAGCACCGTGGTCGAGATCGCCGAGAAGCTCGCCGCCGACGGACGCCGCACCAAGCGACTGACCGTCAGCCACGCCTTCCACTCGCCGCTGATGGACGGCATGCTCGACGAGTTCCGGGCCGTTGCGGAGCAGGTGGCGTACGAGGCGCCGCGGATCCCGATCGCCTCGACCCTCACCGGCGCACTCGCCTCCGCCGAGTTGACCGAGCCCGGCTACTGGGTGCGGCACGTCCGCGAGGCCGTCCGCTTCGCCGACGCCGTCCGGACGCTGGAAGCCCAGGGCGTCACCACCTACCTGGAGCTCGGCCCCGACGGCGTCCTCAGCGCCCTCGGCCAGGGCTGCGCCGCCGGGCCCGCCGCCTTCGCCCCGGTGCTGCGCCACGGCCACCCGGAGGCCCGGACGCTGACGACCTCCCTCGCCACCGCCCAGACACGCGGCGCGGCCGTCGACTGGCCCGCGTACTTCGCCGGCAGCGGTGCCCGCCGGATCGACCTGCCGACCTACGCCTTCCAGCGGGAGCGCTACTGGCCCGCGCCCGTGGCAGCGGCCACCGCAGGGGCGACCCGGGAGCCGGATGCGGTGGACGCCCGCTTCTGGGAGGTCGTCGAGCGCGAGGACCTGACCGCGCTCACCGACGAACTGCGGCTCGACGCCGACCAGCCGCTCGGCACCGCCCTCCCGGCGATCGCCGCCTGGCGCCGCCGCAGCCGCGAGCAGTCCACCGCGGACGGTTGGCGCTACCGTGCCGTCTGGCGGCCGGTCACCGAACCGGCCGCCCCGGTGTCCGGCAGCTGGCTGCTGGTGGTCCCCGCCGGGACCGACACGGCCGACCGCACCGCCGAGGTGTCGGCCGCGCTCACCCGCGAAGACGCCGACGTCCGGGTGGTCACCTGGGCCGTCGGCGACGACGACCGCGCAGCACTGGCCGCCCGGCTTCGCGAGGAGGCCGAGGCCGGCACGCCGTCCGGGGTGCTCTCGCTGCTCGCCCTCGACCCGGCGCCGCACCCCGCCCACCTGGCACTGCCCGCAGGCCTCGCCGCCACCCTCCTCCTGCTGCAGGCCCTCGGTGACGCCGGGCTCGGCGCCCCGCTCTGGTGCGCGACCGCGGGCGCGGTCGGTACCGGGGCCGGCGACCGTCCCACCGCGCCCGAGCAGGCCCAGGTCTGGGGCCTCGGCCGGGTGGCGTCCCTGGAGCACCCCGACCGCTGGGGCGGTCTCGTCGACCTGCCCGAGCAGCTCGACGCGCACACCGGTCCGCTGCTGGCCGCCGCCCTCAGCGGCGCCGACGGCGAGGACCAGCTCGCCGTCCGGGCCACCGGCCTCCACGTGCGCCGCCTGGAGCGGGTCACCGGCCGGCCCGAGGGCCCGGCCGTGCCCTGGCGGCCGCGCGGCACCGTGCTCATCACCGGCGGCACCGGCGCCCTCGGCGCCCAGGTGGCCCGCCGGCTGGCCGGCGAGGGCGCCGAGCACCTGCTGCTCACCGGCCGCCGAGGCCCCGAGGCCCCCGGCGCCACCGAGCTGGTCGCCGAACTCGGCGCGCTCGGTGCCCGGGTGACCGTCGCGGCCTGCGACAGCGCCGACCGCGACGCACTGGCCCGGGTGCTCGACGGCATCCCCGCAGACCTGCCGCTGACCGCCGTCGTCCACGCGGCCGGCGTGGTCGCCGACGCGCCGCTCGACGACAGCGGACCGGCGCAACTGGCCGCCGTCGTCGCCGCCAAGGCCGCCGGCGCCGCCCACCTGGACGCCCTGCTCGGCGACCGGGAACTCGACGCCTTCGTCACCTTCTCCTCCGTCGCCGGGGTCTGGGGCAGCGGCGGCCAGGGCGGCTACGCCGCGGCCAACGCCCACCTGGACGCCCTGGTGGAGGCCCGCCGGGCTCGCGGACTGGCCGGCACCTCGGTGGCCTGGGGTCCCTGGGCCGAGGCCGGCATGGCCGCCGGCGCGGACGCCGAGCACCACCTGCGCCGCTTCGGCCTGTCGGTGATGGCCCCGGGCACCGCGCTGCTCGGCCTGTGGCGCGTCCTGGCGGACGGCGAGCCCACCGGCGTCGTCGCTGACGTCGACTGGGCGGCGTTCACGCCCGCCTACACCGCTGCCCGCCGGCGCCCCCTGATCGGCGACCTGGCCGAGGTCAGGGCCGTCCTCGACACGGAGCCGGCCGACGACACCGGCCGGGCGGGCGACGACGCCGGCGCCCTGGCTGCCCGGTTGGCCGGGCTCCCGGCCGCCGACCGCGACCGCGCCCTGCTGGAACTGGTGCGCGGCGAGGTGGCCGAGGCCATCGGCTACCCGGACGCCCGGTCCGTCGAACCGGACCGCGCATTCCGGGCGCTCGGCTTCGACTCGCTGACCGCGGTCGAGCTGCGCAACCGGCTCACCCTGGTCACCGGGCTGAAGCTGCCCGCAGGCGTCGTCTTCGACTACCCGACGCCTGCGGCCCTCGCCGAGCACGTCCGGGACCGCCTGTTCCCCGACGGCGCCCGGGAGGCGGCGGTGGACCCGCAGGAGGCACAGCTACGGGAGGCACTCGCCGCGATCCCGTTGGCGCGCTTCCGCGAGGCCGGCCTGCTGGACACCCTGCTCCGGCTCGCCGGTCCCGGCACGGACGGCTCCGCCACCAGCTCCGACGACGAGTTGGACCTGATCGACACGATGGACGTGGCGAGCCTCATCGACATGGCCCTCGACAGCAACGAAACCTGACACGTCCGAAGTGCGGAGCTCACGATGACCACGCCCAACGAGAAGATCGTCGCAGCGCTGCGGGCCTCCATCAAGGAGACCGAGCGCCTGCGGCGGCAGAACCAGCAGCTGATCGCGGCCTCGCGCGAGCCGATCGCGATCGTCGGGATGAGCTGCCGGTTCCCCGGGGGCGTGGAGTCTCCGGAGGCTCTGTGGCGGCTCGTCGCCGACGCCGGCGACGCCATCTCCGAGTTCCCCACCGACCGCGGCTGGAACCTCGCCGACCTGTACGACGCGGACCCGGACCGGCCGGGCACCTTCTACGCCCGCGGCGGAGGCTTCCTGCACGATGCCGCCCGGTTCGACCCGGCGTTCTTCGAGATCAGCCCGCGCGAGGCGCTGGCCATGGACCCGCAGCAGCGGCTGCTGCTGGAGACCTCCTGGGAGGTCTTCGAGCGGGCGGGCATCGACCCGACCACGCTGCGCGGCAGCCGGGCCGGCGTCTTCGTGGGCGCCTCCTCGCAGGGGTACAGCGCGGTCGCGGACGACCTGCCGGACGGTGTCGAGGGCTACCTGCTGACGGGCAACGCGGCGGCGGTCGTCTCAGGGCGCCTGTCCTACACCTTCGGCTTCGAGGGGCCGGCGGTCACCGTCGACACCGCCTGCTCCTCCTCGCTGGTCGCCCTGCACCTCGCAGTGCAGGCGCTGCGCAACGGCGAGTGCTCGATGGCGCTCGCGGGCGGCGTGACCGTCCTCGCCACCCCCGACGTGTTCGTCGAGTTCAGCCGCCAGCACGGGCTGGCCTCGGACGGCCGGTGCAAGGCCTTCGCCGCCGCGGCGGACGGCACCGGCTGGTCCGAGGGCGTCGGCATGCTGCTCGTCGAGCGGCTCTCCGACGCGCGACGCAACGGCCACCAGGTACTGGCGGTGGTGCGCGGCAGCGCGGTCAACCAGGACGGTGCGTCCAACGGGCTGACCGCCCCGAACGGCCCGTCGCAGCAACGGGTGATCCGGCAGGCCCTGGAGAGTGCCGGGCTGACGGCGGACCAGATCGACGCGGTCGAGGCGCACGGCACCGGCACACGACTCGGCGATCCGATCGAGGCACAGGCCCTACTGAACACCTACGGCCAGGAGCGGGCCGACGACCGGCCGCTCTGGCTCGGCTCGCTCAAGTCCAACATCGGCCACACCCAGGCCGCGGCCGGAGTCGCGGGCGTCATCAAGATGGTGCTCGCGATGCAGCACGGCGTCCTGCCGCGGACCCTGCACGTGGACGAGCCGTCCCCGCACGTCGACTGGACGGCCGGCGCCGTCGAACTGCTGACGGAGAACCTGCCGTGGCCGGAAACCGGTCGGCCGCGCCGGGCTGCCGTCTCCGCGTTCGGTGTGAGCGGGACGAATGCCCACACCGTCCTGGAGCAGGCTCCGGCCGCGGAGGAGGCCGCGGAGGATGACTCGGTGGCCCTGCCGGTGTCGCCGACAGTGCCGGTGGTGCTTTCGGCGCGGAGCCCGGAGGCGCTTGTGGCGCAGGCGGCGGGGTTGGTGGCGGTGGTCGAGGGCGGTGGTGCGCCGAGTGTGGCGGATCTGGGGTTCTCGCTGGCGACGGGCCGGGCGGCGTTCGAGTACCGGGCGGGGTTCGTGGCCTGCGATCGTGCGGAGTTGCTGGCCGGGCTGGCCGCGGTGTCCGGTGGTCAGGCCTCGGTGGTGGAGGGGCGGACGGCGTTCCTGTTCACCGGTCAGGGCAGTCAGCGCGTCGGGATGGGGGAGGAGCTGTACGGCGCGTTCCCGGTGTTCGCGGACGCGTTCGATGCGGTGTGTGCGCACCTGGACCAGTTCCTGGACCGTCCGCTGCGTGAGGCGATGGCCGACCCGGAGCTGATCGATGAGACGGGTTGGGCTCAGCCGGCGCTGTTCGCGCTGGAGGTGGCGCTGTTCCGGCTGGTGGAGTCGTGGGGTCTGACCCCGGACGTGCTGGCCGGGCATTCGATCGGTGAGCTGGCTGCCGCCCATGTCGCGGGTGTGTTCTCGCTGGCGGATGCCGCGAGGCTGGTGGCGGCTCGTGCCGGGTTGATGCAGGCGCTGCCGCGCGGCGGTGCGATGGTCGCGGTGCAGGCGAGCGAGGCCGAGGTGCTGCCGCTGCTCACTGGCGGGGTGGGCATCGCCGCGGTCAACGGCCCGACCTCCGTCGTGGTCTCGGGTGCCGAGGATGTGGTGCTGGCCGTGGTCGCGCAGTTGGAGGGTCGGAAGTCCAAGCGGCTGACGGTCAGTCATGCGTTCCACTCGCCGCTGATGGACGGCATGCTCGCGGACTTCCGTGCCGTCGCCGAGCAGGTCACCTATGAGTCCCCGCGGATTCCGATCGTCTCCACTCTCACCGGCGCTCCTGTCTCCGCCGAGCTGACCGACGCCGAGTACTGGGTGCGCCACGTCCGTGAGGCCGTCCGCTTCGCCGACGCGGTCACCGCCCTGGAGGCGGATGGTGTCCGGACGTTCGTCGAGTTGGGTCCGGACGGTGTGCTGTCGGCGATGGGTCAGGAGTCCGTGGCCGAGGCCGTGTTCGTCCCGGTGCTCCGCGCCGGCCGCCCGGAGGCCCGCACGCTCACGGTAGCCCTCGTCCAGGCCCACGTCCGCGGCCTCGCGGTCGACTGGCCGGCCGTGTTTGCCGGTACCGGCGCGCGCCGGGTCGACCTGCCCACCTACCCCTTCCAGCGCCGGCGTTACTGGCTGGAAGGCGGCACGTCGGTCGGTGACGTCGCGTCGATCGGGCTTGGTGCGGCGGGGCACCCGCTGCTCGGTGCGAGTGTGGAGTTGCCGGATTCGGACGGTGTGGTGTTCACCGGCCGGCTGTCGGTGCAGTCGCACCCGTGGCTGGCCGATCACGCGGTGATGGGTTCCGTGCTGCTGCCCGGCACGGCGTTCGTCGAGCTGGCGATCCGCGCCGGTGACCAGGTCGGCTGCGGGCTGCTGGAGGAGCTGACGCTGGAGGCGCCGCTGGTGCTGACCGAGCGCGGCGGCGTCCAGCTGCGCCTGTCCCTGGCCGGCGTGGACGAGGCGGGCCGGCGGACGCTCAGCGTCCACTCGCGCCCGGAGGACGCTGCGGAGGGCGAGCCGTGGACGCGGCACGCCACCGGTGTGCTCGCACCCGACAGCACGGCCGCCGTCCCGTCGTTCGATCTGGTCGAGTGGCCGCCGAGCGGTGCGGTGTCGGTTCCGGTCGACGACCTGTACGAGCGGCTGGCCGCGGCCGGGTTCGGATACGGACCGGTGTTCCAGGGCCTGCGCGCCGCCTGGCGCCATGACGGAGACACCTACGTGGAGGTGGCGCTGCCGGACGACGCCCGGGACTCCGCCTCGTCCTTCGGCCTGCACCCGGCGCTGCTGGACTCCGCGCTGCATGCGGTCGCACTCGGCGACCTGCTCGACGACACCGGGCGCGGGCGCCTGCCGTTCTCGTGGAACGGCGTCACCCTGTTCGCCTCGGGCGCCGGCGTGCTGCGGGCCCGGCTGTCCCGCGCCGGCGCGGACGCGATCACGCTGGGACTCGCTGACGAGAGCGGCCGGGCCGTCGCCGAGGTCGGCTCGCTGGTGCTGCGTGAGGTCTCCGAGAGCCAGGTTCGCGGCGGTCCTGCCGAGTCGCCGTACCGGGTGGAGTGGACCGTGCTGCCGGTCTCCCCGGCGCCGACGGGCGACTGGGTCGTGCTCGGCGGGGAAGGCCTCGGCGCCGAGCTGTCCGCCGAGCCGTTCGCCGAGCCGTTCGCCGACCTGGTGCGGCTCCGCGAGGCGGTCGACGGGGGCCGGTCCGTCCCCGACACCGTGCTCCTCCCGCTTCTCGCGACGTCCGACGGCGAGGTGTCCGCCGCGGTCCGCGCCGCGCTGCACGGGGTTTTGGGGACGGTGCGGGAGTGGCTGGCTGATGAGCGGTTCTCGGCGTCGCGTCTGGTCCTGGTGACCCGTGGGGCGGTCGGTGCCGAGGTCGAGGACCTGGTACACGCCCCGGTGTGGGGCCTGGTCCGCTCGGCGCAGACGGAGAACCCGGACCGGTTCGTCCTCCTGGACGTGGACGGTCCGGAGGTTGCGGAGGGCCTGCTGGCGGGGGCGTTGGCCGCCGATGAGCCGGAGCTGGTCGCGCGCGGTGGCGAGGTGCGGGTGCCGCGTCTGGTCCGGGCGGCTGCGTCCTCGGAGGCGGTGTCGGTGTTCGGGTCGTCGGGCACGGTCCTGGTGACGGGTGCGTCGGGTCTGCTGGGCGGGCTGGTGGCCCGTCACCTGGTGGTCGGGCACGGGGTGCGGAGCCTGCTGCTGGTGTCCCGCCGTGGTGCGGACGCGCCGGGTGCGGCGGAGCTGGTCGCCGAGCTGACGGACGCCGGCGCAACGGTGACGGTCGCGGCGTGCGACGTGGCCGACCGGGAGGCGCTGGCCGCGCTGCTCGCCGACCACGAGCTCTCGGGTGTGGTCCACACGGCCGGTGTCCTGGACGACGGCATCGTCACCTCGCTCACTCCCGACCGCATCGACACCGTGCTGCGTCCGAAGGTCGACGCGGCCCTCCACCTCCACGAGCTGACGGCCGATCACCCGCTCACCGCCTTCGTACTGTTCTCCTCCGCCGCCGGCACCTTCGGCGGCCC
The DNA here is from genome assembly GCF_055575795.1 of Kitasatospora sp. NPDC034023. NCBI lineage: Bacteria > Bacillati > Actinomycetota > Actinomycetes > Kitasatosporales > Streptomycetaceae > Kitasatospora > Kitasatospora sp. NPDC034023. The sequence continues at coordinate 25,826 of NZ_JBVIRY010000051.1, read as the reverse complement.
GGGCCAGGGCAACTACGCGGCCGCGAACGTCTTCCTGGACGCCCTCGCCGCCCAGCGCCGGGCCGCCGGACTGCCCGCCACCTCCCTCGCCTGGGGCCTGTGGGCCGACGGCGCGGGGATGGCCGGCAACCTGGCGAGCGGTGATGCCGACCGGATGGCCCGGTCGGGTGTCGAGGGGCTGGCCGCAGCGGAAGGGCTGGCGCTCTTCGACGCCGCCGTCGCCACCGATGCCGCGACCCTGGTGCCGATGCGGCTCGACCTCGCCGCCGTCCGCCGCGAGTCCACCGCCGGGGTGCTGCCGCTGCTGCGAGGGCTGGTCCGGGTGCCGACCCGCCGCTCCGCCCGCGTCGGGGCTGCGGCGGGCGGCTCCGAGCTGGCCGCCCGCCTGTCGGCCCAGCCGGCCGCGGACCGGGAGCAGACCCTGCTCGGCCTGGTCCGCACCCGGATCGCCGCGGTACTCGGCTACGCAGACGCGGGCGAGGTCGACGCCGGGCGGGCGTTCAAGGAACTCGGCTTCGACTCGCTGACCTCCGTCGAACTGCGCAACCAGCTCAACGGTGAGACCGGTCTGCGGCTGCCCGCGACGCTGGTCTTCGACTACCCGACCCCGGGTGCCCTGGCCGCGTTCCTGCTCGCCGAACTGGTCGGTGACGCCGTCGAGCAGGGCCCCGCCGCGGCCCCGGCCGAGGCGACCGACACCGATCCGATCGCGATCGTCGGCATGGCCTGCCGCTTCCCGGGCGGCATCGGCTCGCCGGAGGACCTGTGGCAGCTGGTCTCGGAGGGCCGCGACGCCGTCTCCGGCTTCCCGACCGGCCGCGGCTGGGACCTCGAGAACCTCTACCACCCCGACCCCGACCACCAGGGCACCTCGTACGCGCGGGAGGGCGGGTTCCTGCACGACGCAGGGCTGTTCGACCCAGGCTTCTTCGGGATCTCGCCGCGCGAGGCGCTGGCGATGGACCCGCAGCAGCGCCTGCTGCTGGAGACCTCCTGGGAGGCGTTCGAGCGGGCCGGCATCGACCCGGCGACGCTGCGCGGCAGCCGCACCGGCGTGTTCGCCGGCGTGATGTACCACGACTACACCAGCAATCTGGGTGAACTCCCCGACGGTGTCGAGGGCTACCTCGGCACCGGCAACTCCGGCAGCATCGCCTCCGGCCGGGTCGCCTACACCTTCGGCCTGGAGGGCCCGGCGGTCACCGTCGACACCGCCTGCTCCTCCTCGCTGGTCGCGCTCCACCTGGCGATCCAGGCGCTCCGCAGCGGCGAGTGCACGATGGCGCTCGCCGGCGGTGTCACCGTGATGGGCACCCCCGAGACCTTCGTCGACTTCAGCCGCCAGCGCGGCCTCTCGCCCGACGGGCGCTGCAAGTCGTTCGCCGCCTCGGCCGACGGCACCGGCTGGGGCGAGGGCGTCGGCCTGCTCCTCGTCGAGCGGCTCTCCGACGCCCGTCGCAACGGACACCGGGTGCTCGCGGTCGTCCGGGGATCCGCGGTCAACCAGGACGGCGCCTCCAACGGCCTCACCGCGCCGAACGGCCCGTCCCAGCAGCGGGTGATCCGCGAGGCCCTGGCCGCCGCTGGGTTGACGGGCGACCAGGTGGACGCGGTGGAGGCGCACGGCACCGGCACGACGCTCGGCGACCCGATCGAGGCGCAGGCACTGCTCGCCACCTACGGGCAGGCCCGCACGGAGGAACTCCCGCTCTGGCTGGGCTCGGTGAAGTCGAACCTCGGCCACACCCAGGCCGCCGCCGGTGCGGCGGGCATCATCAAGATGGTGATGGCGATGCGGCACGGGATGCTGCCGCCGACCCTGCACGTGGACGAGCCCTCGCCGAACGTCGACTGGACGGCCGGCGCGGTCGAACTGCTCACCGAGTCGCGGCCGTGGCCCGCGACCGGACGGCCCCGACGGGCCGCCGTCTCCTCGTTCGGCATCAGCGGCACCAACGCCCACACCATCATCGAGGAGCCGCCGAGTGACCTCCGCACCGTGCAGCGCCGCCCGGCGGAGCGCCGGGCGCCGGTGCTGCCCTGGCTGCTCTCGGCCCGCGGCGAGGACGCACTGCGGGCGCAGGCCGCGCGGCTGACGGCCCTGGTGGAGGAGTCGCCCGATCTCGAACTCGCCGACGTGGCACACACTCTGGCGACCGGGCGCGCCGTCCTCGAACGGCGCGCCGCGGTGGTCGGCGAGGACCGTGCTGCCGTCCTGCGTGCGCTGCGCGCACTGGCGGCGGCCGAGCAGGACCCGGGGCTGGTCCAGGGCGTGGCCGCCGCCGGCCGGCAGGCCTTCCTCTTCACCGGTCAGGGCAGCCAGCAGGCCGGGATGGGGGAGGAGTTGTCTGCCGCCCACCCTGCGTTCGCCGCGGCGTTCGACGAGGTCTGTGCGGAGCTGGATCGCCATCTGGATCGTCCGCTGCGCGAGGCGATCGCGGACGCCGAGCTGATCGATGAGACGGGTTGGGCGCAGCCGGCGTTGTTCGCCGTGGAGGTGGCGCTGTTCCGCCTGCTGGAGTCGTGGGGCGTGCGGTCGGACTTCGTGGCCGGGCATTCGATCGGTGAGCTTGCCGCTGCGCATGTGGCCGGGGTGATGTCGCTGGCGGATGCGGCGCGTCTGGTGGCTGCGCGGGGTCGGCTGATGCAGGCGCTGCCGCGCGGCGGCGCGATGGTCGCGGTGCAGGCGTCCGAAGCGGAGGTCCTGCCGCTGCTGGGTGACGGTGTTGGCATCGCCGCCGTCAACGGCCCGACCTCCGTGGTGCTGTCCGGTGCCGAGGACGCCGTCCTGGCCGTGCTGGCGCAGCTGACGGGACGCAGGTCCAAGCGGCTCACCGTGAGTCATGCGTTCCATTCGCCGCTGATGGACGGGATGTTGGCGGAGTTCCGTGCGGTGGCCGGGCAGGTGGTGTTCGAGCTGCCGCGGATTCCGGTGGTGTCGACGTTGACCGGTGGGCTGGTCTCCGTGGAGTTGACGGATCCGGAGTACTGGGTGCGGCATGTGCGGGAGGCTGTTCGGTTCGCGGATGCGGTGGAGGCGTTGGCGGCGCAGGGTGTTCGGACGTTCGTGGAGCTGGGCCCGGACGGGGTGCTGTCGGCGCTGGGCCAGGAGTCCGCGGCCGAGGGCGCGTTCGTCCCGCTGCTGCGCGCGGGTCGCCCCGAGGCGCAGTCGCTGGCGACAGCGCTCGGCCGGACCCACGTCCGCGGCGGGCACGTCGACTGGCCGGCCGTCTTCGCCGGCCACGACGCCCGCCCGGTGGACCTGCCCGCCTATGCCTTCCAGCACGCCTGGTACTGGCTGGAGTCCGCCGCGCCGCAGCCCGGCGCCGTGGGCGCCGAGGACCCGGCCGCCGCGCACTTCTGGCACGCCGTCGAACGTGAGGACACCGCCACCTTGGCGGCGGCCCTCGAGATCGAGGACGGCGACCAGCTGAGCGCCCTCCTGCCCAAGCTCTCGGCGTGGCGGCGGCGCAATCGTGAGGCGTCGGTGGTCGACGGCTGGCGTTACCGGGTGGTGTGGCGGCCGGTGGCGGAGTCGGCGGACGGGCTGTCGGGTGTGTGGCTGGTGGCGGCCGGGGCCGCTGAGCTGGCCGGGGTGTTGGCCGGCCGTGGTGCGGAGGTGCGGTTCTTCGATGCCGACGCCGGCGCGGCCGACCGTGTCGTGCTGGCGGGCGAGTTGCGGTCGGTGCTGGCCGATGGTGCGGTGGTGGCGGGTGTGCTGCTGCCGGCCGTGGCGCCGGGCCCGGTGCTGGCCGTGGTGCAGGCGTTGGGTGATGCCGGGGTCGCTGCGCCGTTGTGGTGTGTGACGCGGGGTGCGGTGGCCACCGGCGGTTCGGAGCGGCTGGCGGATCCGGCGGCGGCGCAGGTGTGGGGTCTGGGCCGGGTGGTGGCGTTGGAGCATCCGGAGCTTTGGGGTGGTCTGATCGACCTGCCGGAGTCTCCTGATGAGCGGGCCTTGGAGCGTCTGGCCGGCGTGCTGGCCGATGGTGGTGAGGATCAGGTCGCGGTCCGGTCCTCGGGTGTGTTCGGTCGGCGTCTGGTGCGTGCGCCGCGGGGTGAGGGCTCGCCGTGGTCGCCGTCGGGGACGGTGCTGGTGACCGGTGGGACGGGTGCGCTGGGTGCGCAGGTGGCTCGTTGGCTGGCGCGGAACGGGGCCGGGCGTCTGGTGCTGACGAGCCGTCGGGGCCTGGAGGCGCCGGGTGCGGCCGAGTTGCGGGACGAGCTGACCGCGCTCGGGACAGCTGTGACCATTGCCGCCTGCGATGTTGCGGACCGGGACGCGCTGGCCGGATTGCTGGCGGAGCACGAGCTGTCGGCGGTCTTCCACACGGCCGGTGTGCTGGACGACGGTGTGATCGACGCGCTGACCGGGGAGCGGTTGGCGTCGGTGGCCCGTCCGAAGGTGGATGCGGCCCGTCATCTGCACGAGCTGACGGCCGGCCGCGATCTGTCCGCGTTCGTGCTGTTCTCCTCGATCGCGGGGACGATCGGCAGTGCGGGGCAGGGTAACTATGCGGCTGCCAACGCGTATCTGGACGCCCTGGCGGAGCAGCGGCGGGCGGACGGCCTTCCGGCGACGTCGATCGCCTGGGGTCCGTGGGCGGAGGCGGGCATGGCCACCGACGACCGGCTGGCCGAACGCCTGCGCCGCGGCGGAATGCCGGCCATGGCGCCGGAGCTCGGCCTGTCCTTCCTCCGGCGGGAGCTCGCCCCGAACGGGGATGCTCCGGCGGTGGTCGCGGCCGACGTCGACTGGGAGCTGTTCGCCCCCGGGTTCACCGCTGCCCGGCCCAGCCGCCTCCTCGACGCGCTGCCCGAGGCCAGGGAGGTCCTGGACCGCACGGCGCACGCCGCGGCCGGTCCCGGCACCGGGCTCGCCGAGCGGCTCGCCGGGCTGCCGGTGGACGAGCGCGACGCCGTGCTGCTCGACCTGGTGCGCGGACACGCGGCCGCCGTCCTCGGCCATGCGGACCCGGCGGGCGTGGAGGTCGGCAAGGCCTTCCGCGAGCTGGGCTTCGACTCGCTGACCGCCGTGGAGTTCCGCAACCTGCTGGGTGCCGCGACCGGCCTCCCGCTGCCCGCGACGCTCGTGTTCGACTACCCGTCGGTCCGCGGCCTGGCCGACCACCTCCGCGACGAACTCCTCGGCACGGCCGCCGCGGAACCGGTCGCCACCGCCGTTCCCACCGTGGACGACCCGATCGCCATCGTCGCGATGAGCTGCCGCTTCCCGGGCGGCGTCGACACCCCCGAGGCGCTGTGGCGGCTGCTGTCCACCGGCGGCGACGCGATCGCCGGCTTCCCCACCGACCGTGGTTGGGACCTGGAGACCCTCCAGAGCGGCGACGAAGCGCACTCCTCGGCCACCCGGGAGGGCGGATTCCTCTACGGGGCGGGCGAGTTCGATCCGACCTTCTTCGGGATCTCGCCGCGCGAGGCACTCGCCATGGACCCGCAGCAGCGGCTGCTGCTGGAGACCGCCTGGGAGGCGTTCGAGCGGGCGGGCATCGACCCGGAGACCCTGCGCGGCAGCCGTACCGGCGTCTTCGTCGGCACCAACGGCCAGGACTACCTCCAACTGGCCATCGAGGCCTCCGACGAGATCGGCGGGTTCCTCGGCACCGGCAACGCGGCCAGCGTGGTCTCCGGCCGTCTCGCCTACACCTTCGGCCTGGAGGGCCCGGCGGTCACCGTCGACACCGCCTGCTCCTCCTCGCTGGTCGCCCTGCACTGGGCCGTCCAGTCGCTGCGCAACGGCGAGTGCTCGCTCGCCCTGGCGGGCGGCGTGACGGTGATGTCCTCGCCGGGTGCGTTCGTCTCGTTCAGCCGCCAGGGCGGCCTCGCCGAGGACGGGCGGTGCAAGGCGTTCGCGGCGGGCGCGGACGGCACCGGCTGGGGCGAGGGCGTCGGCCTGCTGCTGGTCGAGCGGCTCTCCGACGCGCAGCGCAACGGGCACCAGGTGCTGGCCCTGGTCCGCGGCTCCGCGGTCAACCAGGACGGCGCGTCCAACGGTCTGACCGCGCCGAACGGGCCCGCGCAGCAGCGGGTGATCCGCCAGGCGCTGGCCGCGGCCGGGCTGACGGGCGGCCAGGTGGACGCCGTCGAGGCGCACGGCACCGGCACCCGGCTCGGCGACCCGATCGAGGCACAGGCACTGCTCGCCACCTACGGTCGGGACCGCACCGGGGCGGAGCCCCTCTGGCTGGGCTCGATCAAGTCGAACATCGGCCACACCCAGGCCGCCGCCGGCGTCGCGGGCATCATCAAGATGGTGCTGGCGATGGAGCACGGCGTCCTCCCGCGGACCCTGCACGTGGACGAGCCGTCGCCGCACGTCGACTGGTCGGCCGGCGCGGTCGAGCTGCTGACGGAGCACCGGCCGTGGCCGGAGACCGGGCAGCCGCGCCGGGCCGCGGTCTCCTCGTTCGGTATGAGCGGCACCAATGCGCACACCGTCCTGGAACAGCCGCCCGCGGCGGAACCGGTGCGGGGCGCGGCGGACACCGCCGGCGCTCCGGTGCCGCTGGTGCTCTCCGGCCGCACCGAACCGGCCCTGCGGGCGCAGGCGGCGAGGCTCGGCGCGTTCCTGGCGCAGCAGCCGGAGCTGTCGCCGGCGGAGGTCGGCCGTGCCCTGGCGGCGACCCGTACCCGCTTCGACCACCGCGCGGTGGTGGTCGCGGGTGACCGGGCGTCGGCGGTGCACGCTCTGGCGGCGCTGGCGGAGGGCCGGCCGGCCGCCGGGCTGGTCCACGGCGCTGCGGGCCGGCCGCCGAAGGTGGCGTTCGTCTTCCCCGGGCAGGGCTCGGCCTGGCCCGCCATGGCGGTGGAGCTGCTGGCGTCCTCCCCGGTGTTCGCGGCCCGGATGGCCGAGTGCGCGGCCGCCCTGGCGCCGTTCACCGCCGACTGGTCGCTGCTGGACGTGGTGCGCGGCGTCGCGGGCGACACCTGGACGGACCGAATGGACATGGTGCAGCCGGCGCTCTGGGCGGTGATGGTGTCGCTCGCCGAGGTGTGGCGGGCGGCGGGCGTCGAACCGGCCGTCGTCCTCGGCCACTCGCAGGGCGAGCTGGCCGCCGCGACCGTGTCGGGTGCGCTGACCCTGGAGGACGCCGCCCGTGCGGTGGCGCTGCGCGGCCGCGCGATCGCCGAGGGGATGGCCGGCCGCGGCGGCATGGCGTCCGTGGCACTGCCCGTCGCCGAGGTGCACGCACGCCTCGCCCCGTGGGCGGACCGGCTCTCCGTCGGTGCGGTCAACGGGCCCGCGTCCGTGCTGGTCTGCGGTGAGACGGCCGCCCTGACGGAACTGCTGGCCTCCTGCGCGGAGCAGGGGGTCCGGGCCCGCCTGGTCTCCTCGCACTTCGCCTCGCACTCCGCGCAGGCCGAGGCGATCCGCGAGGACGTCCTGGCCGTGCTGGCGGACCTCCGCCCGCGGGCCGGGACGGTGCCGCTCTTCTCCACCGTCAGCTGTGCGCCGACGGACGGCTCCGACCTGGACGCCGCGTACTGGTACCGCAACCTCCGGCAGCCGGTGCGCTTCGCGGAGGCGGTTGCCGCCCTGCTCGCGGACGGCGTCGACACCTTCGTCGAGGTCAGTGCCCACCCGGTGCTGACCACCGCGATCCAGGAGAACATCGAGGAGGCCGCCGCCGACGCGGTCGCCATCGGCACCCTGCGCCGCGAGGACGGCGGCCCGGACCGGGTGCTCGCCTCGCTCGCCGCGGCCCACACCCGGGGCGTCCCGGTGGACTGGACGGCGTTCCTCGGCGACGGCCGCGGCCCGCACGTCCAGCTGCCCACCTACGCCTTCCAGCGGGAGCGCTACTGGGCGGAGCCCGCGCACGCGGCACCCTCCGACGTGGCCGCCGCCGGACTCGGCGCCGCCGAGCACCCGCTGCTCGGCGCGGCCGTCGAACTCCCCGACTCCGACGGCCACCTGCTCACCGGCCGGCTCTCCCTGCGCACCCACCCGTGGCTCGCCGACCACGCCGTCCGGGGCACCGCACTGCTCGGCGCGACCGCCTTCGTCGAACTGGCCGTCCGCGCCGGCGACCAGGTCGGCTGCGCCCTCGTGGAGGAACTCACCCTGCAGACGCCGCTGGCACTGCCGCCCACCGGGGCGGTCCGGCTGCAACTCGCCGTCGGCGCGCCCGACCCGGCCGGCCGGCGCCCGCTCGCCGTGTACGCGCGGCCCGAGGACGAGGACACCGGGCAGCCGTGGACCCGGCACGCGAGCGGCACCCTGGCCCCCGGCACGGCCGTGCCGACCGATCCGCTCGACCCGGCGGCCTGGCCGCCGGCCGGTGCGGTGGAGCTGCCGCTGGACGGCCACTACGACCGGCTCGCCGACGCCGGCCTGACCTACGGGCCCGCCTTCCAGGGCCTGACGAGGGTCTGGCAGCACGGCGGAGCGGTCTACGCCGAGGCCGCGCTGCCCGACGCCCAGCAGCCGCAGGCCGGTGCGTACGCGCTGCACCCGGCCCTGCTGGACGCCGGCGTGCAGGCGCTCGCCACGGCCGCCCACCACGGGAGCGGCACGGCGACCGCGGACGGGGACGGTACGACGGACGGGGACGGCACGGAACTGCGGCCGTTCGCCTGGAGCGGCTTCGCGCTGCACGCGGCCGGGGCCGGCACCCTGCGGCTGCGGATCGTCCCGACCGGCCCGGACACCGTCGCCCTCACGGCCGCCGACGGCACCGGCGCACCGGTCGCCTCGGTGGCGGCGCTGACCCTGCGCCCCGTCCCGCGTGAGCAGGCCGCGCCGGCCGGCCACCACGACGCGCTCTACCGGGTCGACTGGACCGTGCCGCCGCCGGCCGCCGAGAACGGCGCCCCGGGCAGCTGGGCCGTCCTCGGGCCGGACGACTCCAAGGTCGGGGCGACACTGGAACGCGCCGGCCTGCACGTCGACACCCACGCCGACCTGGCCGGGCTGCTCGCTGCCGTGGCCGCGGGCCGGCCGGCGCCCGCCACCGTCCTGGCCGCCTGCCCTGCCGGGGCCACCGGTGCGGGACTGATCGGCGACGTCCACGCCACCACCGCGCGTACCTTCGAGCTCGTCCGGAACTGGCTGGCCGAGGACGCCCTCGCGGACTCCCGCCTCGTCCTGCTCACCAGCGGCGCGGTCGCCGCCGGACCGGGCGACGACGCGGACCACAACCTCGCGCAGGCCCCCGTCTGGGGCCTGGTCCGCGCGGCCCAGGCGGAGAGCACCGGCCGACTGGTCCTGGTCGACCTCGACGACCACGACGAGTCCCGGCTGCTGCTGCCCGCCGCCCTGGCCGGCGGCGAGGACGAGTACGCGCTGCGCGCCGGCACCGTCCTGGTGCCCCGGCTGGCCCGGGTCGAACGGACCGCGCCGGGAACGGCCGGGGAAACCGCCCCGACCCGCCCGCTCGACCCCGCCGGCACCGTGCTGATCACCGGCGCCACCGGCGGACTCGGCGCCCTGCTCGCCCGCCACCTGGTCACCGAGCACGGCGTGCGCCGGCTCCTGCTCACCAGCCGCCGCGGCCCCGCCGCCGACGGCGCGGACGACCTCCTGCGCACCCTCGCCGACCTTGGCGCCGAGGTCGACCTGGTCGCCTGCGACACCGCCGACCGCGAGGCGCTCGCCGCCGTCCTGGCCGCCGTCCCCGCCGAGCACCCGCTGACCGCCGTCGTGCACACCGCCGCCGTCCTCGACGACGGCGTGATCGGCTCGCTCACCCCCGAGCGGATCGAACGGGTGCTGCGCCCCAAGGTGGACGCCGCCGTCCACCTGCACGAACTCACCGCCCACCTGGACCTGGCGGCCTTCGTGCTCTTCTCCGCGGCCGCCGGCACGTTCGGCGGCGCCGGCCTCGCCAACTACGGCGCGGCCAACGTCTTCCTCGACGCGCTGGCCAGGCACCGGCGGGCGGCCGGACTGCCGGCGCTCTCCCTGGTCTGGGGCATGTGGGCCGAACGGCGCGGCATGGCCGGGCGGCTGACCGAGGTCGACCTCGCCAGGTCGGCCCGCGGCGGCGTCCTCCCGCTGAGTGCCGAACAGGGCCTGGCCCTGCTCGACACCGCACTGACGGTGCCGGACGAGCCGGTGCTGCTGCCCGTCCGGCTGGACCTCGGCGCGCTGCGCACCCTCGCCGGCACGCCCGGTGCCCTGCCGACGCTCTTCCACGGCCTGGTCCGGCCACCGGCGCGCCGTGCCGCGGCGCGTTCCGCCGGCACCGCCGCGGACCCGGCCGCCGACCTGGCCGCGCGGCTCGCCGGGCGGGACCCGGCCGAGCAGGAGCGCCTGCTGCTCGACCTGGTGCGCAGCCACGTCTCGGCCGTGCTCGGCTACTCCTCGGCCGAACTGATCGGCGCCGGCCAGGCGTTCCGCGAGCTCGGCTTCGACTCGCTGACCGCCGTCGAACTGCGCAACCGCCTCGGCGCCGCCGTGGGGCTGCGGCTCTCGGCGACGCTGGTCTTCGACTACCCGACGCCCGCGCTGCTCGCCGAGCACCTGCGCGAGGAGATCGCCCCCGCACCGCCCGCCCCGCAGCTGCTCGCGGAGCTGGAGCGGCTGGAGAGCGCCCTCGCCGCGCTGGCCGCGGACGAGGTGTCCGCCCTCGCCCCCGACGGCGCGGCGCACGGCCGGATCGAGGCCCGCCTGCAGGGCCTGCTCACCGCCTGGAACGAGGCGGCGGCGACGGACGGCGGCGACGGCGACGGCGGTGCGGCGGTCATCGACGACGCCACCGACGACGAGATCTTCGACTACATCGACCGGAAGTTCGGGCGGGGCTGAGCGCCCGTGCACCACTCCGACCCCCGCCGGGCCCGGCGGACAGCCCGCGGCCCGCACCCCGACGAACCGAATGGGCGACTCCCCGATGGCCAATGAAGACAAGCTCCGCGACTACCTCAAGCGCGTCCTGAAGGACCTCGACGAAGCCCACACCAGGCTGCGCGACCTCGACGAGCAGGCCCGCGAGCCGATCGCGATCGTCGGGATGAGCTGCCGCTTCCCGGGCGGCGTCGACTCGCCCGAGGACCTCTGGCGGCTGGTCTGCGCCGGCGACGACGCGATCGCCGGCTTCCCCACCGACCGAGGCTGGGACCTCGACGCCCTGTACAGCCCCGACCCCGACGCGGAGGGCACCGCCTACACCCGCGAGGGCGGGTTCCTGGCCGACGCCGGGAGCTTCGACGCGGCCCTGTTCGGCATCTCCCCGCGCGAGGCGCTCGCCATGGACCCGCAGCAGCGCCTGCTGCTGGAGACCACCTGGGAGGTCTTCGAACGGGCCGGCATCGACCCGCACTCCCTCGCCGGCACCCGCACCGGCGTGTTCGTCGGCACCAACGGCCAGGACTACGTGCCGGTGCTGATGCGGGCCGCGGAGAGCTTCGAGGGCCACCTCGGCACCGGCAACACCGCCAGCGTGATGTCCGGCCGGCTCTCCTACGCCTTCGGCCTGGAGGGCCCGGCGGTCACCGTCGACACCGCCTGCTCCTCCTCGCTGGTGGCCCTGCACCTGGCGGCGCAGGCCCTGCGGGTCGGCGAGTGCACGCTCGCCGTCGCCGGCGGCATCACCGTGATGCCCAACCCCGGCACGTTGATCGAGTTCAGCCGCCAGCGGGGTCTCGCCGCCGACGGGCGCTGCAAGTCCTTCGCCGCTGCGGCGGACGGCACCAACATGGCCGAGGGCGTCGGCCTGCTGCTGGTCGAGCGGCTCTCCGACGCCCGCCGCAACGGGCACCGGGTGCTCGCCCTCGTCCCGGGCAGTGCGGTGAACCAGGACGGCGCGTCCAACGGCCTGACCGCCCCCAACGGGCCCTCGCAGCGCCGAGTCATCCAGCAGGCCCTGGCCGCCGCCCGGCTGACGCCCGACCAGATCGACGCCATCGAGGGCCACGGCACCGGCACCACCCTCGGCGACCCGATCGAGGCACAGGCACTGATCGCCGCCTACGGCCGGGGCCGCCCCGCGGAGCGGCCCGCCTACCTGGGCTCGGTGAAGTCGAACATCGGCCACACCCAGGCCGCCGCGGGCGTCGCGGGCGTCATCAAGATGGTGCTGGCGATGGAGCACGGCGTCCTGCCCCGGACCCTGCACGTGGACGAGCCGTCGCCGCACGTCGACTGGACGGCCGGTGCCGTCGAGCTGCTGACGGAGCACCGGCCCTGGCCGGAGACCGGGCGACCGCGCCGCGCCGCGGTCTCCTCCTTCGGTATCAGCGGCACCAACGCGCACGCCGTCCTGGAGCAGGCCCCCGCCGAAGACCCGGCCCCGCCGGAGCCCACCGCCCCGGTGGGGCCGCTGCCCTGGCTGCTCTCCGGCAAGAACGAGGCCGCGCTGCGCGCCCGCGCCGCCCAGCTGCGCGACCACCTCACCGGCCCCGCCGGCACCCGGGCGCCGCACCACCTCTCCTACTCGCTCGCCACCGGCCGGGCGGCACTCGACCGCCGGGCCGTGGTGATCGCCGCCGACCGCGCCGAGCTGCTGCGCGGCCTGGACGCCCTCGTCGAGGGCACCGCCGACGCGGCCCTCGTCCGCGGCACGGTCACCGAGGGCCGGCTCGCCTTCCTGTTCACCGGCCAGGGCAGTCAGCGGGCCGGCATGGGCGAGGAGCTGTACGCGGCGTACCCGGCGTACCGGGAGGCGTTCGATGCGGTCTGTGCCGAACTCGACCCGCTGCTGGACCGTCCGCTGCGCGAGGCGATCGCCGACCCGGCCCTGATCGACGGGACGGCGTACGCCCAGCCCGCGCTGTTCGCCCTGGAGGTGGCGCTGTTCCGCCTGCTGGAGTCGTGGGGGCTGCGCCCCGACCTGCTCGCCGGCCACTCCATCGGCGAGCTCGCCGCCGCGCACGTCGCCGGGGTGCTCTCGCTCCCCGACGCGGCCAGGCTGGTCGCGGCCCGCGGCCGGCTGATGCAGGCACTGCCGAGCGGCGGCGCGATGGTCGCCGTCGAGGCCGCCGAGGGCGAGGTGCTGCCGCTGCTGATCGGGCGCGAGCACGAGGTGGGCATCGCCGCCGTCAACGGCCCCCGCTCGGTGGTGCTCTCCGGCGAGGAGCAGGCGGTGCTGGAGGCCGCCGCCGACTGGACCGCGCAGGGCCGCCGGACCAAGCGGCTCACCGTCAGCCACGCGTTCCACTCGCCGCTGATCGCCGGCATGCTGGCGGACTTCCGCAAGGTCGCGGAGAGTCTGACGTACCGGGCGCCGCGGATCCCGATCGTCTCCACCCTCACCGGCCGGACGGCCGAGGCGGACGAGGTCTGCACCCCCGAGTACTGGGTCCGCCACGTCCGCGAGGCCGTCCGCTTCGCCGACGCTCTCGGCACGCTGGCCGCGGAGGGGGTGCGCACCTTCCTGGAGCTCGGCCCGGACGCCGTCCTGTCGGCGCTGGGCCCGGACGCCGTGGATGCCGAGGCTGCCTTCGTCCCCGCGCTGCGCGCCGGCCGGGCCGAGCCGCAGGCGCTGGTCGCCGCGCTCGGTGCGGCCCAGGTGCGCGGCGCGTCGGTGGACTGGCCGGCGTACTTCGCGGGGACCGGCGCGCACCATGTCGAGCTGCCGACCTACCCGTTCCAGCGCCGCCGGTACTGGCCGGAGACCGCGCCCGAGGACGGGCCGAGCGGCGCGGGGGTGGACGCCGCGTTCCGGGCCGCCGTCGAGCAGGAGGACCTGGCCACCCTGACGGCCCTCGTCGGCGTCGACGGCGAGCAGTCGTTCGGTGCGGCGCTGCCCGCGCTGGCCGCCTGGTTCCGGCGGCAGGACGCCCTGCCCCCGGCCCGGGCCGCGGCGCCGGCGCATGACCAAGCCGAGGAGGGCCCGACGCTGGCGGCCCGGCTGGCCCTCCTCCCGGAGGCCGAACGGGAGGGCGCCGTGCTGGCACTGGTGCGGGCCGAGGTGGCCGCCGTGCTCGGCTACCCCGGCCCGGAGGAGGTCGATCCCGGCCAGGCGTTCCGCGACCTCGGGCTGGACTCGCTGACGGCGGTGAACATGCGCAACAGCCTCGCCGAGGCCACCGGACTGGTCCTGCCGGCCTCGGTGGTCTACGACCGGCCGACGCCGGCCGCGCTCGCCGCGCACATCCGCCAGGAGCTCGCCCCGGACGGCAGCGGCGCGGGCGCCGACGTGCTGGCCGGGATCGACCGGCTGGAGGCCACGATGGCGGCGGCCGCGCCGGACGGCGTGACCCGCGCCCGGGTGCAGATGCGGCTGCAGGCGCTGGCCGCCCACTGGGCCGACAGCCCGTCACCCACCACCGCCGGTGAGGGCACGGCCGTCGACCTGACCGCTGTCGACGCCCTCGGGGCCGCCTCCGACGAGGAACTGTTCGCCTTCATCGACGACAGCCTCGCCTGACCGACCGCTCCGCTCCGCGAACGGAACCACCCGGGGCGACCGGTGCATCCGTTGCACCGGGCGCCCCACCGCCGTCCTACTCCTCCCCTGGCCCGCGGCCACTGCGACGAACCCGAGCGGGTCACCGACGAACTCGAACTCCGGGTGCAGGAGAAGGACTCGCCGGCTGCCGACGCCGAACTGCCGTACTGCCGGGCGCCCCCGGCGCTCGGCGGCGCCGGGTCACCGAGTCAGAGCTCGTGATCGAAGACCGCTGTGACGGGGGCGTGGTCGGACCAGCGCTCCGCATGGGAGGCCGGGCGCTCGACGTATGCCTCCGTGCAACGGCGGGCGATTCCAAAAGGGTTCACCCGTTCGAGTGTGGAGTGTTCGAGGGTGTCGGCTGGCCTGGGCGGTAGGGGATCTCCTGTGAGCAGGATGACAGCGTTGGCGCCGGTTCGGGCGGTGGTTGGTTCGCGTGTGTCGGACACGCACGGGGACGAGGGCAAGGTGTCGCACCTGGTGCAGGCGGAGTCGGCGACGCGGCACGCGGTCTCGAAGGAGTGGGAGATCGTGGGTTCCTTCGAGGATCTGGACGTCTCGGCGGAGGTCAATCCGTGGAAGCGTCCGGACCTTGGGCCGTGGCTGACCGAGCGGCAGGGCGAGTGGGACGCGATGGTGTGGGCGAAGGTCGACCGGGCGTTCCGTTCGGCGAAGGACTGCGCGGACGTGGCGCACTGGGCGGAGGAGAACCACAAGGTCCTGGTCCTCACCGACGACGGGATCACCCTGGACTACCGCGAGGGCCGCGAGTCGTCGTTCGGGAACGAGCTGGCGAAGGTCTTCCTGATGCTGGCGTCGATCTTCGCTGAGATGGAGCTCAAGCGGATCAAGGCCCGCGTCACGGCGGGCGCACAAGCACCCGCGCAAGACGGACCGGTGGGCCGGCGGCCAGCCGCCGTACGGGTACCGGATCGTGGACCGGCCCGGTGGCGGGCGGACGCTGGAGCCGGACCCGGTCACCTCGGAGGCTGTGCGGTACATGGGCAAGCTGCTCCTGGAGGGTCGGAGCCAGTGGACGATGGCCACGGCCCTGGAAGCCGCCGGCTTCGACACCCCCGCGACCCACGCGTACAAGAACCAGGGCGACACCTACACGAGTAAGGGCAAGACGCCGCCGTCGAACCACTGGAACCCCACCAGCGTAGGCAAGATCCTGCGCTCGCCAGCGACGATGGGTTTGAAGCTGACCGGCCGCTCCGTGAAGACGCGCAAGATCGCCCGCGACGCGAAGGGCCTGCCCATCCGCATGGCCAAGCCCCTGTTCACGGAGGAGGAGTGGGCCGCCGTCCAGGCGGCGATGGACGAGCGCTCGGTCACGAAGGAGCGCTCGAACGGCGCTTCACCCTGGCTGGGCGCGGCGCACTGCGACCGCTGCGGCGATCGGTTCTACCGGCAGGTGAATCTCGCCAAGAACGGAAAGATCTACGAGTACTACCGGTGCGCGAAGACGGCCGGCAAACCCGCCTGCAAGGGCCAGTCCGTCAAGGGCGAGCGCGTCACCGCCGCGATCACCGCCCTGGTGGAACGCTTGGCCGGCCTGGCGATGACGGTGCGCAGGTTCATCCCCGGCGAGGACCACACCGAACAGCTCAACCACGTCACCGTCGCGATGAAGGATCTCCGGGAGGAGAAGCGCCGCAACCTGTTCGACTACCCCGGCGGCGACGACGAGTACGCCGAAGCCCTCGAAACCCTCGTCGACGAACGCCGCCGCCTCGCCGCCCTCCCACAACGCCCCTCCGCCTGGGTCGAGGTCGAGACCGGCCAGACCTTCGCCGACGCCTGGACCCAAACCGACCAGGAAAGGCGCCGCCAACTCCTCCTCAGCCTCAAAGCCCGCCTCTACATGACACCCACCACAGACGGCTGGTACCTACCTGCCGAACTCGAAGCACGCGTGGGACAGCTGGAGTGCGCTGGCAGCTCGGCGGAGGTTGGGTGATCCGGGATCGTTGTGGACCCGAGACCTCCACGCCGGGGAGCTGCCGCTGGACAGGCCGGGGCCTACGACCCGCGAGGGGTACCGGGCAGATTAGGGTAGCTGGCCCAAGCGACCGGGTGTGGGGCTGCTGGCGAGGACGGCGGTCTATCAGCTGTCGGCGAGGTGACTGGCAAAGGGGATTCGGTGGGAGGGTTTGATGCGCGTGAACCGCGTGATCGGCATGAGCACTTCCCACCGGGCTCACCTCGACCTGGAGTTGTCCCTGGCAGTGGGGCCGTCAGGACGGACGGCACCGTTCAAAACAGGGTCGAGAACTCCGCGGTCGTCGGCAACGTCGTCCAAGCTGGCTCCATCGGCCAGCTGACGGTCGTACAGGTCCAAGGCCACGGCCGGATCGCGAGCGATGTGGTTGGTGCGCCGCTTCACGAGGTCACCGAGACCTTTGCGATCGAGCACCTTGGAGTGCAACGGAGCATTGCCACGGCGACCGAGCACGCCCGTGTCCTTCCGCTCTACATCCGTCGGCGCCACGACGAGGAACTGGAGCTTGCCGTTCAGCAAGCGCAGACCCGCAGCGTCATGCGGGTGTTGGTCGCGGACTCCAGCTGTGGGAAGACCCGGGCACTACAAGAGGCATTGCGGCATCTGCAGCCGGCCTCCCGATGGCGTTTGTGGCAGCCGCTGTCTTCCGAACAGTTCCTCAACGTGATCGGCACCAACCGTCTGGATCCCTACACAGTGCTGTGGCTGAACGAGTCGCAGCGCTACCTGGAAGGAGACCGTGGCGAGCGGGTAGGCGAAGAGCTTCGCCGGCTTCTGGCGGATGGCAACGGGCCAGTGCTGGTATTGGGTACGTTATGGAAGGAGCACTACCGGCGGTTGACCGCCCATGTGACTTCTCCAGACGCAGACCATCACGCGCAGGTGCGGGAACTGCTTGCCGGACGGTGTATCAGCGTCTCCGACAGATTCAGTGACGAGGAGCTGCAGCGGGCCGCGGAGCTGTCCCAGGACGACGGGCGGCTTGCCGAGGCCCTGCGGAACTCGGGAGGCCGGATCACCCAGTACCTGGCTGCAGGGCCGCTCCTGGTGGAACGCTATGAGCACGCAGCCCCGGCCGCGAGAGCCGTGATCGAGGCAGCGATGGACGCGCGACGGCTCGGCCACAGTCCCGACCTGCCCCTCTCTCTCCTGACGGAGGCTGCCCCCGACTACATGACGGACCCAGAGTGGAACCAGGTCGACGAGAACTGGAAGGAGCAGGCGCTCGCCTACGCCAGCGAATCGCTTCGTGGCGCCGACGGCGTACTGACCTTCATCCGTACCCGTCCGGGTAGAGCCCCTCACTCGCAGCCGCACTACCGGCTCGCCGACTACCTCGAACAGCACGCCCGGGCGAAGCGGAACTGCTGGTGCCCACCCGCCTCGTTCTGGACAGCCGCAATTGAGCACTGCGCGCGGTCAGAGGACCTGGAAGCACTTGCAGCCGCGGCACGAAACCGCCTACGGCTACGTACCGCCGCACACCTATACGGGCGGCTGGCGTTGGCCGATCCCGCCAAGGCCATCCTCGAGACGGGCATGATGATCCTGCTGAGCGGCCGACTACAACTCGCCGACTCCTGGTTCCGACTCGCCGCCAAGCTCGGCAGCACCGATGCCATGCGTCTTGTCGCCGGTCAGACAGGCGACCGAAACGAAGCCAGACACCTGTATGAACAGGCACGGAATGCCGGGGACAGGCATGCCTGGCAGATGCTGTCCAAGTGGCACCAGGACAACGGCGAGAGCGACAAAGCCCGGGAACTGGTGCAACAGGCTGCCGACGCCGGTGATGCAGCGGCTTTCCGGAGACTCGCTCTGGAAGCCAAGGAAGCCCAGAACTGGGCGGAAGCCGAGCAGTACTACCGACGCGCCATTGCCGCCGGCGACACACTCGCCTACCTGTCGTTGGCCAGCCTGATCGCCGACCGTGGGGACTCGGCACGTGCCGAACAGACCTTGCACGAGGCGGCCGAGGCCGGCGAAACCGTCGCCTTGGAGGTTCTCGCCCACAAGGCCGCGGAGGCCGGCGACTGGGCGCACGCTGAACAGCTGCTTCGCCAAGCCACCGCGCACTCCGCGCGCTCGGAAGACGCCGACTGGCTCCTCGCTCAGATGCGGGAAGAACTGAACGACGCCGAGGGCGCACTGCGCCTCTACGAAGCGCCCGCCTCCCAGAATCATCCGGAAGCCCTATTCGAACTCGCTCTGCACCACCGCCGGCAAGGCGACCTCCAATCGGCCGAAGACTTCTACCGCAAGGCCCATGCCGCCGGTATCACCGAGGCCCTTACATCAGCAGCTTTGATGTGGGTCGAAGACGCTTCCGACAACCGTGCCAACCGGGCCCGCGCGGACCGCCTCGCGCGCCAGGCCGCCGACGCCGGAGACGACACTGCGTTGCGCCAACTCGCAGTCCAGGCCCTCACGACAGCTCAATCGACGCAAGCGCGTCACCTGCTCACCTACGGACTCGAGCCGAACGGGACCCTGACAGACCCCTGGTAGAGACCCTGCGGGTGCCGTAAACCTGGTCCGTGCAGGTCATGCGACATGTCGGTACTCATGGAGTACGCCGCCGAGTCGGTCGCGTCGGCGTATGTCGAGGTACTCAACGTGGTCAGGCTCGAGTGTGCGGGGGAGTGCTCGCAGGGGTGCGGCACGCCGGCCAAGGCCCGGAGAGGGCGGCGCTGGGTGTAATACCGCTCGTACGTCCCCATTGCCCGGCGCAGGCGGGCCTCGTTCCGGATGGGGGTGTGGTCGAAGAACTCGGCGCGGAGCGTCTACAATCATCGCTCCGTGATCGCGTTCATGCGGGGCCCGGGTGAGCTGGACAGCTGACGCGCCACCGGGGGCATTCCGCAGGTCGCAGTGCACCCGGTAGGGATCCCCTTAACTGCATCGGCAGCGGTGCGGATGAACGAGGGGGCGCGTGATCCAGGAAAGCGGCCCTGGTCTCCGATGACGACCTCCCGCTGTCCTCCGCATCGATCTTCAGTGACCTTGACTGACGATTCGTCACAACTCGCCCAGGTCTCCGCCTACTTCGCCGACCGCCTGCTACCCCTCAAGCGCCCCTGGTACCTCCCCTTCTCCTGACCCGGCGCCTGATCCGGCCCCGGGGTATGGGCTCCGTGGCAGGATGAGGGAACAGGGCCGTCACACGGCCCGGTCACAGACCCTGAGCACGCTGCGTGAGCTCGCGCACCGTGCCCGCCTCGGGTACGCCGAGGCGGGTGAAGACGGCATGCGCCTCCTGGAGCCGGTCCAGGCCGGCCGCCGGGCGGTCAAGGCGCAGCAGGGCCTCGCCGAGGGCGGCGTTGGCGAGCGCCTGGCAGTAGGCGGCTTCCAGCCCCTCACCGATGGCGAGCGCCTCGGTGGCGGCTTCGGCGGCCTCGGCCGTTCCGTCTCCGGCGAGCAGGGCGGCGGCGAGGCGGGCGAGGGTGTAGCTCTCCCAGAGCCTCATCTCTTCGGAGCGGTACAGAGTCAGCGCCTCGCGCAGGCAGTCGACGGCCTCGCCAGGTGCTCCGGTCCTGTCGAGCGCGACGCCGAGCTGGTGGAGCGCATGCGCGAGCGCGACCGCACTGCCCGTGGCCCTGGCCGCCTCGACCGCGCCCCGTGCTGCTCGCAGTCCTGCCTCGGGCTGCCCGGATACCACGTAGGCCGTGGCCATGTTCGCCAGGATCCGGGTCTCGATCGCCACCGCTCCCCTGCTCCGGCTGATCTCCAGGGCCTTCTCGTAGAGCGGTAGGGCGTCACCGGTCCGATCGGTCATGCTGAGCACATTGGCGAGCCGGAAAGACACGATCGCTCGGAGCTGTGTCCCGTCCTGTGGCCCGAGGTGTCCGAGGCTCTCCCGGTACGCCACCTCGGCTTCCCCAAAGTCCCCCGCCTGGGCGTGCAAGTCTCCCTGGAGGTAACGGGTCCTGGCCAGCAGGGCAGACCCGCGCTGGTACTGCGCCGCCCGCTGGAGGAGGTCCGTCAAGTGCTGCATCGAGCCCCAGTCCGGTAGCAACTCACCCAGCGTGACGACGAGCTCCACTGCCGGGCCCACCGGACCGCTCCCGCTGCATGCGGCGTCAACAGCAGCGAGGATCAGGTACCGCTCGGAGGTGAGCCAGTCCCGGAGGCCCTGGCTCCCGCCGGTCAGGGCGAGCGGGGAGACGGGAAGATCGTAGAGCGGATCGGGCAGTTCGTCGCCCAGCCCGAGTTCCCGCACCGCCTCGCTCGCGGTGGCGAGCAGGACGTCGATCAGCCGGCGCAGCGCGGCGTTCCGTTCGCCGGTGTCGTCGACGAGCTCGTTCCGGTGCTGGGCGTAGAGCCGGAGCAGGTCGTGGTAGCGGTAGCGCCCGGGGGTGTAGCTGTCCAACAGGTTCGCCTCGACCAGGCTCTCGGCCAGGGCCTCGGCGGACTTCTCCGGCAGGTCCAGCAGAGCCGCGGCCGCGAACAGCGGCAGATCGGACGAGTCAACGAGGGAGAGCAGGCGGAAGGCTCGCGCCTCCTCCCGTGACAGTTGGTCGTAGCCAAGTCCGATCGTGGTCTCCACCGCCAGGTTCCCCAGCCTCAACTCATCGAGCCGACGCCGCTGGTCGGCCAGCCGCCGAGCCAGGTCGCTGACGCTCCAGCGCGGCCGGGCCGCCAGCCGGGTGGCAGCGACCCGCACGGCGAGCGGCAGGAACCCGCATGCGGTGACCACCGCAAAGGAAGCTTCCGGCTCGGCGGCGACCCTGGTCTCGCCGACGATGGCGGAGAACAGCGCCAGGGCCTCCTCCGGGACCAACTCCTCCACGTCCGAGATGGACGCGCCGGCCAGCGCGGACAGCCGTGAGCGGCTGGTGACCAGGACCGCGCTGCCGGAAGCTCCGGGGATGAGCGGACGCACCTGGTCCGCGTCCCGGGCGTTGTCCAGCACGATGAGCATCCGCCGGTCGGCCATCAGGGAACGGTAGAGCGCGAGGCGCTGCTCGGAGGAGTCCGGTGCCTCGACCATGCCCAGCGCGTACAGGAAGTCACCCAGCACGGTCGTCGGATCGGCCGGCGTCCCACCCGCGCCCCGCAGATCGGCGAACAGCTGACCGTCCGGGAACTCGGCCCGGACGGCGTGGGCGGCGTGCACCGCCAACGTGCTCTTCCCCACCCCGCCGATCCCGCACAGCACGTGCACCTGAACCACCGGCTCAGCAGCTCCTTCGAGCAAGGCCCTGCTCAGCTCACTGGCCAGCTGCGCCCGTCCGGTGAAGTCAGCGACACTAGGCGGGAGTTGTGCCGGTGCGGGCGGGGCCGGAGGGGCTGGTGGCTCCGAGCGGTGGGGGCTCGGCACCGGGTGGAGGAGTGAAGGGTCGGCCGAGAGGATCCGGGCATGCACGGACGCGAGCCCCGTACCCGGCTCGACGCCGAGTTCCTCGATCAGCAGCTTCCGGGTGTCGGCGTAGACGCGGAGTGCTTCGGCCTGGCGGCCGGCTCGGTAGAGGGCGACCATCAACAGCTCGCGCAGCCGCTCGCGCAGCGGGTGTTCGCGGGTCAGCCCGGTCAGCTCGGCGACGAGCTCGGCACCGGAGCCCAGGGCCAGTCGGGACTCGAAGCGGAGCTCCTGCCCGGCGACCCAGCTCTCCACCAGCCTGAGCCGCAGCGCGTCGATTCTGGGCCCGGGTAGGCTCACGAAGGGCCGGACGCCGCCCTCCCAGAGGCCCAGCGCCGCGGTGGCCGCCCGGACGGCCTCGGCGTGGTCCCCCGCTGTCCGGGCCGCCCTGGCTTCGGCGAGTCCGTCCTCGAAGACGTGCAGGTCGACGCTCTGCCGTGGCAGGCGCAGCGCGTAGCCGTCGCTCACGCTGACGAGCCGGCTCGCCGGCTGGCGCACCTCCCGTTGGGGTTCCAGGGCCGCCCTGAGCCGTGACACGTACGTCCGTAGCGCGGCGACGGCCTGCGCGGGCGGGTGGTACCCCCAGAGGCCCTCGACGAGTTCTTCCGTCGTGACCGGCTGGCCGAGCTGCGCGGCCAGGATCGCGAGCACGGCCTGCTGCTGGGGCGAGCCGAGCGGGACGGGGTTGCCGCCCAGCCAGGCCTGCACTGGGCCGAGCAGCGAGATCCGGGGCTCCTCCTCGGTGGACGGCTGCTTGGTCTTCTGCTTCGCCACCACAGCCGCCACGGCCACCGCCGCCTGCCCGCCATCGCTCCTGTCCCGCCGCAGCCGCCTGGCCTCGACCACCCGGCCCGTGCGCTCCAGGGCCTCCTCCAGTTGGCTGCGGAACCGCTGGTCCTCGGGGAACGCGGCCACTAGCGACCGCAGTTCGGGCAGCACCGTTTCGGCCCGGCCGTCCCGCAGGTCGACGTCGTTGCGCAGGGCCAGTGCCTCCAGGCGGAGTTCCTCCAGCCGACGCCGTTCGGTCTCCAGTCGCCCGTGTGCCCGGACGCCGGTCAGGGCCGGTCCGCTCCAGCAGTCCAGGGCGCGTTGGAGCAGGGTGGAGGCTTGCCTGGGCCGTCCTTCGGTGAGGGCTTCGCGGGCCCGGACCAGGTGGGCCCGGAACCGGGTGAGGTCCAGGTCGGTGGGGTTGATGTTGAGCGCGTAGCTCTCCAGGCCCGCGTGTCGGGTGACGGTGAACGGGGCTCCGGCCGCGCGCAGTTCGGTGCGCAGCCGGCTCACCGCGGTGTGCAGTTGTGCCCGGGCGTTCAGCGCGGCCCCGTCGCCCCAGATGTCCAGGACGAGCTGTTCGAGCCCGGTGGGTCGCCCGGGTGCGAGCAGCAGGGCGGCGAGCAGGGCGCGCCCGTTGGCTCCGCGGATCTTGACGGGTGCGCCGTCGACGGTCAGGGTCACGGGCCCGAGCAGCCGGGCGTCGACCGTCACCACTGTTCCTCCAGCGCGCCGGAGAGGACCAGTTCGCGTTGCCGCCGCAGCTGTTCCGGCACTCGCGCGTACTGCTGCTCCCAGCGCGCCAGTTCCTCGTCGAGGAGGGCGAGGGCTCGGCGGCGGGAGCCGATCAGGAAGAGTGCGGTGGAGAGCAGCACCACGATGACGTCGTTGCCGGGGTGTTCAAGGTTGAGCTGCTGGAGGTCGACGACGGCGTCGGAGACCGCGCCGGTCCTCATCCGGACCCGGGCCGCCCTGGTGCGGACGTCCTGGCAGAGGTCGACCAGCCCCTGGCGGATCGCCCGTACGTAGGGGGTGGGTTCCAGGTCGGCCAGCGGTTCGCCGCGCCACCGGGCCTGGGCGGTGATGCACATTTCCAGGGCGCCCTTGTAGTCGCCCTTGTCCTCCAGTTCCCGCCCCCGGTCGGCCCGCCGTTGGAAGACGAGGGCGTCCACCGCCTCGGCGTCGATGTGCAGGGCGTAGCTGGCCTGTTCAGGGGAGTAGCCCGGGTAGCCGGCCAGTTCCGTCGCCGGGGCGCCGGTCGGGATGTGTTCCCCGAGCCGGCGGCGCAGGTGGTGGACGTGCACCTGGATGGCGTCGATGGCGGTGGCGGGAGCCCCCGCGGGCCAGAGCCGGTCACGGATCACGGCGACCGGGACAGCCTGCGAGCGGGCGAGCAGCAGCAGCGCCAGCAGGGCGCGGCGCTGCGGCGGCCCGAGGCTGATCGGGGTGCCGGCCCGGCGGGCGCTCACCGGTCCCAGCAGGAGGAACTGAAGGTCTGTCGCCACCCAGGCACATTAACAGAGCACTCAGTAGTCGTTAAGTGCTATGGCAGAGTCGCCGTTTCGCTCCTGTTTAGCCCTTGCGGGGATACTGGATGCAGACGTCGTGTGACTCGTCCAGTTCGGCGTCCGTTGCAGGTGGGAGCCCTCGGGGGTGGTAGCCCGGGGGATCTCGCCTTTTCGTGCTTCCCCCAACACTGTTGTGGGTGATTCAACCTGAGCTAGCGTCAGCCCTGTCGTGCTACCGGACGGTTTACCCCTCCTACCAAGGGGTTTGCGTACTCCGCTCCGTCCGCCGTGCGACGCGCAACGAATCGGACTGGACACGTCACACCCAAAGGACCGAACAGCATGCAAGTTCAGACGTCCGCTCTGTTCACGGCCGGGGTCGTCACCCTGGCCTTCTTCGCCCTGGTGGGCTCCCTCGTGTGGATGCTGCGGGGGACGCGGCGACCTGTGGCCGTGCTGGCCGTGGTGGTCACGCTCCTCGGGGCGCTGCCCGCGATCCTGTACGTCTTCTCGGTGATCGCCACTTCGGCGGGCAGCACCGGCTGACCCGACGCCCCTGCGGCGCCACCCGAAGTACCTGAGGTAAATGAGGCACCCGAACCGCGCGCACTGCGCCGTCGCTCCGTCCTGGCGGAGCCGGCCGCCGGTGTCGCGCGGTTCGGTCGTTCCCGCCTGAGCGTTCCTGCGCAGCGACTCGAGGCAGGGCCCGAGCCGAAGGGCCCCATGCTCAAAGCTGCACTCATGATTGACATGAACCGCCCGAAGCAGCAAGGCGCTGTTTCGAAACTGTTCCAGGAGCTTCTGGCAGCAGTCGCAGCGCTCTCGTTCCGCGAGGAGACGTGGCGGGCCGAGCCACGGGGCGAAGATGCTCCCGCACACGGACATGGTGTACACGGCCTTCGGCCTCTACGGGGTGGCTACCCAGCCCGCTGGCTCAGTATTTTCGGCGGGGCTGGGAAGCGTATCGACGCCATCATGCGTTTCAGGAGGCTGATCAGCAGCATGCTCTCCTGCGAGATCAAGACCCATGAGACGGAGCTGCTCGCCGGGACCCCTTACCGCCCAGGCGTGTTCCAGGCATAGAAGGAGCTGGGCAGCGGTGTGGCCCAGGCGCAGAAGACCGCCAGCAAGGCTCAGCAGCTCATCTCCCGCGAATTCGTCGCCCGGACCTTGGAGGACGACGGCACCCCGATCGATATCGAACTGTCCGCCCCACGGCCCCGGCAGGTCTTGGTGATCGGGAGCCTGCAGGAGCTCATCCAGAACGGTGCCGTGAACCCGGAGAAGCTCAGCTCCTTCGAGCTGTACCGGACGACCATCCAGGACGTCGAGATCATCACGTTCGACGAGCTCTACCGGCGGGCATGCTTCATCGTCGAGGACCGCTGAGTCTGGTCAGCGTCAGCGCATCGGGTCGAGCTCCATCGCATGGGCATTGTGGCGGACACGTCGCCGCCCCTGGCGCAGAGCGTGTGGGCGATTAGCGTTTTGAGTTGCCGTGCGATGTGTTCCAGTGGCTGGAGGCTACGGTTGGCCCGGCACGTCGCGGTACCACCTCCGACGGCTGCGACGATGTGGCGCTGCACGACGCGGACACGGTGCGCGCTGGCCGCACGCTGACCTCACTGGAGCAGGTCCTGGTGGACGCGGCGGGCACAGTGCTGGACAAGACAGAGCTGGAGGAGTGGGCAAGGCGTACTGGGAAACGATGCAGACTGCGGCGCCGCGCACGCTGATCGTGCCGGAAGATTTCAAGTCCAGTGAGACGGTCGTGACGCTATGAGGTTTGTGGTGCGGGTTCCCTGCGCTTGGCCGGGTCGTTGATCCACGCCGTC
>NZ_JBVIRY010000050.1:0-46192 GCF_055575795.1 Kitasatospora sp. NPDC034023 | reverse complement strand
CGGGCCAGCCTCGGGGGCGACCGCCGGGCGCAGCGCGGCGGCCTGCGGCCGACAGCCCCCAAAGCAGGCCTCTCGCCCCGTGCCAGGGCCGGGGTTCGAAGATGCAAGAGCTGTCACGGCCTTGCCCCGCGCGCAGGCCCGGCCCGGACGAGCACACCCCCCAGTCCTGACGGGGCCAGGGCTTTCCCCGGCACACGGCAGAAAACGCCGAGCACACCACCCCGGAAAGGGGCGCCTGGAAGTCCGGGAAAAGCCCCTGCGGCGCACCGCACCCCACCCCGCCTAAAGGCGCCGGGGAGAGGGGCGCAGCATGCGGGGAAAGGGGCGCAGCACGAGGCTTCCGAGACCGCGTGGGACGGTCACCTGAGCCGCCCTCACAACGTCCTGAGAACGCCACCATGACACCGCACGGAACACCCCGGAAAACCCGCCCGTCTGCCTGGATATGACGCCCGCTCCACCGAACCACGAAATATCCAGTAAAAGGCGCCAGAAACGATGCTTCCTTCCAACCAGGGCAGATCTTAGATCGTAATACCACCTTGAGCACTAACCCGCTACCGGCATCCGACCGTGAAAAACACGGACACCACTCTCCCGAAAAGCGGGGCGCAGCACGACACGGAACAACAGGAAAAGAGGCTACGGGCCTTCGGCAGGGGGTCGGGGCCTGGCGGCCCCTTGGTGGTGGTCGGGGGGTGGCGTCTGCGGCGCCACCGGGAGCCGGGGGCGGGGCCTGCGGCCCCTCCGGAGGGCGGTGGGAGGAGAGCCGGGAGCGGGGCCTGGCGGCCCCTCGGGAAGTGGCCAGGGGACCGGGGAAGTCCGGGTGAGGCTGCGGGCCCCTTTTCGGGCGGGCGGGGAGCAGGGCGGAGCGGGCGGGCACGGTGGCCTGCGGCTCCCTTCGGGCCGGGCCACCGGCACGCAGGACACCAGGGACGGGCCTACGTCCGAGACCGCCGGCCGACGAGGGCACAGTTGTCGCACCCCGGCCTGTCGCACCCCTGCCACACACAGGGTTTCCCGGGTCCCCGCCCACGTCACACCAGATGACAACACCCCACGCGGCACCCCGACGCGACAGCACCCGCGACAGCCGGGACGGCCGCCCGGCGGCCAGGACGGCGGCGGCGCAGCAGGCGCCAGCGAGGACGGGGCGGGCGGCGGCCACGACGGGCGCCGAGCGGGACCCAGCGGCCCGAGGACGGCGGCCACGACAAGCGAGGCGGAGCAGCGGCAGGCTCGTCACCCGTCGTTCCAGATTTCTGGAACGACCCCGCTGCGCCGGGGCAGGCCCGGAGACGGGGACGGGACGGCCGGAACGAACGAACGGGCGCCGAGGACAGCGGCCAAGGACCAGCGGGACGGGGCGTCGGGGGCAGGCCCGGGAACGTCGCCGAGCGGGCCGGGCAGGGCCGGGCGCAGCAGCACGGGCCCCCGCGGCCGGCCGCCACCGAGGCAGGCCCGGACAAGCGGCCACCGAGACCGACCGGAGCAGAGCCGACGCGCCGAACCGGCGGGCGCCCAGGCCGGTACCGAAAGCAGACACAGACACCCCAGAAAACCCGGAAAACCCGCACGGAATTCACCGACGAAATCCCCTGGAACAAGCCAGGAAAAACAGCCGGAGAGCACGCCAGAAAACCCGACACATTGCCAACCCGACAGCCGGACCCCTGGGCGGCTTGGCATGCCTACTACACACACGGGAACGTGACCGGGACAGGCCCGGAAACACCACCCTGAACCCACCCCCCACCTACCCCTGACACCACCCCCAACTGGTCCAACCAGCACACCACAAAACCCTCAAACACCCCAATACGAACCCGACAGACCACGACAGGTCACACCGGGCGAGCGACCAGAAGGGTGATGATGGGATGTCATGCCGCCCTGCCGCCGCCTGAGACGAACGCGCGTCTGCGACGCTGCTCTTTATGGCTCTCCCAAGCGTGATCGCGTCTATTGCTGCCGCAGGCAGCCTGCTGGTCGCCGGTGTCGCACCCGCCCAAGCGCTCGGCGACGCGGCTGGCAAAGCCGGCTGCGTGAACGTCGGCGGTACCACCGCGGAGGGCGCGGCCATCGGATCCCCGGGACTGTTGTCAGGAAACCTGGTCCAGGCCCCGATCAACATCCCGCTCAACCTGTGCGGCAACACCATCGCTCTGCCCGGTCCCGGCGATGGCGGTGGCGGTGGCGGTGGCTGAGAGGTGTTGGGCAGGGGGCTCCCACGCGGACCTTTGTCCCGCTGAACATACCGACATCCCCTAGCGCGAGCCGGGACACAGCAGAACATCGCCAAGGGACTCAGGGCCCAGCAGAGCCCCAGCCGCGGGCCAGGCCGGCACCGTGGTGGAGGGTGCGGATGCCGTCGTGCCGGGTCCAGCGCAGCCACATCGCGCCGCGCACCAGTGGGGAGTCGAGGATTGCCCGGCCCAGGTCCCGGTCGGCGGGCGCGGGCTGACTGCGGGAGGCGGACAGTTCCAGCCGCGCGGGTGCGGCGGCGTTGGCGACAAGTCTGCTGTCGAAAGGCGCAGGCGGCCTGGCCCGGGAACGAGGGGCTGCGTTCCGCGCGGGCCCGGCCGGTGGGAGGCCAGCAGCGCCGACAGGAGACGCGGCTGCTCTGCTCGGCGGCCCGGTGGGCGCTGTGGTGGGGCCGCCGTGCCGGGAATGCTAGACCCGCCGATCAGCCGATGCCAGGCCTTTGACCTGCGAAATTTCGGCCGCGAACATGCCACCCCAGAGCGGCCCCTTTGCGATGGCACGCAGGGCGGTTGCGGGAAGCGGCGCGGGTGAGGAACACCGGTCCGCTGCCCGCTCGGGGGTCCGGACGCGGACCGGCCTGCCCTTCCAGTCTGCGCGGGCCCCGGCCGCGCTGCCGCCGGGGTTGCTCCCGGTGGACTCAGAGGTATCGCCCGACCGGTCCCAGCGGGCTGGATCCGCAGACGGGGCTCATAGTGGGCCCGGCCACCAGCACCATAGCGGCCGATCTCGGCGCCCAGGCAGCCCTGAGCCCCTGTCCCACCCGTCTGTCGCACCCCTCCACACACGGGGGTCCCGGCACCCACCCACGTCACAGGCCCGCGACAGCCCAACGCGACAGCACCAGACCACAGACACCCGAGGCCACCCCGTGACGGCGAACGCTTCTGAACACCCTCCAGCCACCCACACCAGACCACCGGCCCCGGTGCCGGGCCTGCGGCGAAGCGGCCGCAGGAACAGCGGGCTCCTGACTGACACCCGCGACCAGCAGCGGGGCACAGCACGGAACGGTGCAGCGTCTCCTGGACGACTTGCACGGCGGGCCGACGGCCTCCTTGGCTTTCCGGAGGGTGTGCGCAGCCCGGGCACTCCAGCCAGTCCGGGCCACGACGCCGTGGCCCTCCTCCAGCAGCGCAATCCCCGGCCGCCCGAGCCGTCGCCCGGCAGCTGGCTCGACCCGGACACGGCGGCCAGCCTGCTCGCGACGATCCGCGAACGCCAGGGCCGCATCGACGAGGCGATCGCCCTGCTCCGCACCTGGCCACCCGTCATCCAGCCGCGCCCGAGGGCGCTTCCGCGGCGGGCAGAGCTTCGCCTGCAGCACCCCCACCACGGATCATCCGGGGCAAAGACCAGCGCGGCAAGCTGCTCACGCTTGGTCAGCGTGGGCAGCACCAGCCGGCCCAAGTCCTGCCCGCGGTGCGGTCCCGCTCGCACCGCGGGCACTCCAGCCGGTCCGGGCCGGCCTTCTCGGTCAGCTCCAGCAGCAAACCCTCCTTCCCGCCAATCGAGCCCCGGCACGTCCAACACGGGCGCAGCAAGCGCTCGCCGCCCGGGCGATCTGGGGTGCGCGCTTGACCTACAGGGCGGGAAAGCAGGTGGGCAGGGCGGAAAGAAGAGAACTGCCTTCGGGTTCTGCTGTTCTCCGCGAGGCTGGGCCATGTTTCCCGGGATCTTCCGTGTGTCTCCGTTCACGGAGAGACGATCTCCTCACTCCTTGGCCCGGGTCACCGCCCTCTACGGCTAGCCGCACGGCCCGCTGCGACACACGTGGTATCCCATCGCCTCGCTACCTCGAAGTGATCGGATCAGGGCATTTAATGATGTTTTGTCCTGAATTTATGTCAGGCATCCAGTCATGCCCGCGACTTGCAACGTGAGGGGCGCAGGGCGCTTCGCTGTGAGGAGAGGTGAACCCGCGGATGAATGCTCGTACGCGTGGACAGGGCGATCTGCCGTGGTACCGGGTCAGCCGTCAACGGCCAGTGGTCGAGTTCAACAGGACCCCGGCCGGTGGGACGACCCCGGTCCGTACCGCCGTCGCGTCCGACCCGGTTGGCTCGGGTGAACGACGTGGGGAGCGCCGCGTGGGGGTGGTATCGGTGGGGAGCGCGCTGCTGTCCGGTATGGCGCTGCTGGCGGCCACGGCTCCACCGGTGGCCGCCGCACCAGTGGAAACCATGCCAGTGCGGGCGCAGCGGGCTGATCCGTCGCAGACCTTCACTTTCACCGGCGCTGCGCAGACCTTGACGGTTCCGGCGGCGGCGGTGGTGACGATCACCGCGGACGGCGCCGGCGGCGCCGACAACACCGGCACCGCCTGTTCGGTCACGGGGACGGGCGGGACGGGGGCGCAGGTGGTGACCACCCTGCCGCAGACCACCGCCCCGACGACGTTCACCATCGACGTCGGTGGCACCGGCGGCAAAGGCTGCAACGGCAGCGGGAGGGGTGGTGTCGGCGGGTTCAACGGCGGCGCCCCGGGCGGGGCCGGCGCGGCCAGTGGTGCCCAGTTCGAAGGTCCGGGTGGGGGTGGAGCTTCCAGCGTCAGCGCGGGCGGCTCCTTGCTGGTGGTCGCCGGGGGCGGCGGTGCCGCCGGCGGCACCGGAGCGGGTTCTGCGGGAGGGAACGGGGGTAACGGCGGAACGGCGGATGCCACCGGAGGTACCGCGGGAAGTGCTACCGGCTCTGGGGCTTCGCCGGGGCAGGGCGGGGACGGTGGCAGCACCAGCACGAGCACCGGTGGCGCCGGCGGGGCCGCCGGCACCGCTCCACTCTGTACGGCCACGAATGGCGGGCCGGGAGACGGGTTTGCCGGCGTCACGGTCGGCACCGGCGGCACCGGCGGTACCTTCGACGGCGGCTGCACCGCCACTACCGGTGCCGGTGGGGGCGGTGGCGGCGGGTACTTCGCCGGCGGGGGCGGCGGCAGCGCCACCGTCAACAGCAACGGCACCTCGGCGGGTGGGGGTGGAGGTGGTGGGGGCAGCAGCTTCGCCACCCCCACGGGTATCCCCACGTCCTACGCGCCGTCGACGATCGGGACGGCGAACCACAACGGCCAGGTGACCATCTCCTACACGGTGGTCACCCCGTCCTTGACCATCGCCAAAACCCACGGCAGGCACTTCACCCAGGGGCGGGACGGCACCTACACCATCACCGTCGGCAACGCCTCCGGGGCCTCCCCGACCGACGGCACCACGGTCACCGTGTACGACACCCTTCCCGACGGGCTCAGGGCCGACAGCATCAGTGGCACGGGATGGAACTGCGCCCTGACCAACCTCACCTGCACCCGTAACGACGTCCTTGCCGCCGGGAGCAGCTACCCGCCCATCACCCTGAAGGTCGACGTCTCCTGCGCCGCCCCGCGCGATGTCACCAACATCGCCACCGCCATCGGCGGCGGCGACACCGCCAGCCACATCGCCGCCGACCCCACCAAGATCAAGCGCCACGAGCACGACGAGCGCTGCGAGCGCCACGAGCACTGGTAGACCGACCGACCCGGGCCAACGGCGGGGCCGTCCATAAGGACGGCCCCGCCGTCAGGCATGCGCCGCTGATCAGTGGCACCGGATGCGACAACCCGCCACTCCACGCCCCCACGTGCCAACAGGTCACACTTAGCGACCCTTGGCCGGATGGAGCTTCGCGCGCGCACCCGCGCCTCCTACCACGGATCGTCCGGAGCAGACACCAGCGCGGCCATCAGCTCCCGCATGGACGGGGCGGGCAGCACCAGCGGGCCCAAGTCCTGCCCGCGGTGCGGTCCCGCTCGCACCGCGGGCACTCCAGCCGCTCAGGGCCGGCCTTCTCGGTCAGCTCCAGCCCCGTTACCTTCTTCGTGGCCCTGAAACGGGGCTCCTGGCCTCCGGGTCCGGCATGACTGTTGCCCCCTGTCGATCGCATGACCTGGGGGGTGGTGTCACCGGGCCCGGAGCACCGTGTGACCGCTGATGAGAGGCCTGACCGGCACCCGGCCAAGCGCAACGCCCGGCCGCTGACGGGTGCCGGGTCTACGTAACGTGGATGCGCGCGAACGGTGCCGACGGGCGAGGCCAGGACGATGAACGACCTTCGGGGGGTTCGATGTTCGACACGAGTGACATCGCGGTCTTCCTCGGCCTGGACGTCGGCAAGGGCGACCACCACGGCCACGGCCTGACCACCGCCGGCAAGACCGTCTTCGACAAGCGGCTGCCCAACAGCGAACCGAAACTGCGAGCCGTCTTCGACAAGCTCACCGCCAAGTTCGGCCGCGTCCTGGTCATCGTCGACCAGCCGGCCTCGATCGGCGCGCTGCCGCTCGCCGTGGCTCGTGACGCCGGCTGCGAGGTCGCCTACCTGCCCGGCCTGGCCATGCGCCGCATCGCCGACCTCTACCCCGGCGAAGCGAAGACCGACGCCCGTGACGCCCACGTGATCGCGGACGCCGCCCGCACCATGCCCCACACCCTGCGCGCCCTCGAACTCGCCGACGAGACCGCGTCCCAGCTCACGGTCCTGACCGGCTTCGACCAGGACCTCGCCGCCGAGGCCACCCGTACCAGCAACCGCCTGCGCGGCCTGCTCACCCAGTTCCACCCCTCGCTCGAACGCGTCCTCGGCCCGCGCCTGGACCACCCCGCCGTCACCCACCTGCTTCAACAGCACGGCTCCCCGGCCGCCCTGCGCAAGGCCGGCCGACGAAGACTCGTGACACTGATACGCCCGAAGGCCCCGCGCATGGCCGAGCGCCTGGTCGACGAGATCTTCGACGCGCTCAACGAGCAGACCGTCGTCGTCCCGGGCACCACCGCCCTGGACGTCGTGGTGCCCTCCCTGGCCCGCTCGCTCGCCGCCGTCCACGAACAGCGGCGAGCCGTCGAAGCCCAGATCGGCGAACTGCTGGAGGCCCACCCTCTTTCCACGGTCCTGACCTCGATGCCCGGAGTCGGCGTCAGGACCGCCGCCACCCTTCTGGTCACCGTCGGGGACGGCACCAGCTTCCCCACCGCCGCGCACCTGGCCTCCTACGCCGGCCTCGCCCCCGCGACGAAGTCCTCCGGATCCTCCATCCACGGCGAACACGCCCCCAGAACCGGCAATCGGCTCCTGAAACGAGCCATGTTCCTCTCCGCGTTCGCCGCCCTCCACGACCCCGACTCCCGGGCCTACTACGACCGGCAGCGAGACCGCGGCAAGACCCACACCCAGGCCCTCCTCCGCCTCGCCCGCCAACGCATCGGCGTCCTGTTCGCCATGCTCCGAGACGGCACCCTCTACGAAACCCGCACCCCCGAAACCGCGCCAGCATGACCCGCGCAGCCTTGACGAAGGACATAGAGGCACCCCCCCGATGGAGCCCCGCCCGGCATGGCCCGGCTGGCGGCCGAGGGCCTGGCGGAGTTCGTGACCCTGCCGCAGGCCGGCCGGGCGAAGGCCTGGCACCTCACCGCGGCCGGCTCCGCCGTCACCGCCACCTTCCCCGAGGCCCTGCGCCCGGGCGTCCGGGTGCCGGGCCCGGACAAGCGCCGACCCTGCACGCCGACCCCTTGTCCGCGCTCTGACGGCACCCCTTGTCCCGCCCCTTTGTCCCGGGCGCCCGCCCCGAGGTAGCAGCGACCGGTCCAGCGTGTCCGAACCCGTCGCCGCAGACGGTCACCTCAGTGCTCGCCTACGACCGGACCGGTCGGCTGTCGCGCATCCGTTCGTCCCGAGGCTCGGTGCCGGCCCATGCCTGCGAGGGCGGCTCGGTGCGCTCCAGCAGGACCAACAGAGGGCCCGTCATCGCGGTGGTGACCAGGGCCATCACCACCATGAGCGAGTAGAGGTCTTGGCTGAGCAGGCCCAGGTGGAGGCCGACCGAGAGCAGGACCAGTTCGGTCAGACCACGGGTGTTCATCAACGTGGCGAGGACAGCTGCCGAGCGGGCCGGCAGGCGGCTGAGCCGCGCCGCGGCGTAGGTGCCGCCCATCTTGCCCGCGACGGCCGTCACCACGATCAGAATCAGCTCCAGCAGTCTCTGCCAGTCCAGGCCCCTCAGGTCCACCGCCAGGCCGCTGAGCACGAAGAACGCCGGCATCATGAGCGAGGCGGACTGGTCCACCGTTTCGCGCAGCCGGTCATGCTCCGGGGAACCGGCGGGGGAACGCGGTGTGATCAGACCGAACAACAGGGCGCCGAAGATGAGGTGCAGCCCCATCACCTCGGTGGCGGCTGCCGAGAGCAGAGCACCGGCGATGAGGACCGGCGCTCCTGGCCGCCGGGGGGAACGGGCCAGCAACGGCCGGACCACCAGCAGCATGAGCAGCAGATAAGGGACGAAGAGTAGGATGCCCGCCTGCCCGTCCGACACCATTGCGGTGACGGCGGCGAGCGCGCCCCAGGCCAGCACGTCCACCACTGCGGCGGACGCCATCGCCACGGCACCCTCGCGGCTGGCGGCCAAGCCCCGGTCCGCCAGGATCCGAGCCAGGACGGGTAGCGCGGTGACGGAGAGGGTGAGGCCCAGGAACACAACGGTTGCCATCCGGTGACCGTTGGAGCCGCCATCGGTGAGCAGCAGACCCAGTCCTGCGCCGAGCACGAAGGCAGGGAGCGTGGCGCCCAGGGACACGGCACCCGCGGTCCTTGCCTGCCTCCGCAGGGACGACGGTTCCAGGTGCAGGCCAACACCGAACATGAACAAGGCGAGCCCCAAGTCGGCGACCCCTGTGAGCAGCGGTCGCACACCCTCGGGGAAGAGCAGGCTGCCGACGGCTCCGCCGAGGAGTGTGGGGCCCATCAGCACCCCTGCGGCGATCTCACCGACCACGGGCGGCTGCCTAAGCCGAATGGCGAGACGTCCGGCCAGCCGGGACAGCAGTACTGCGGCGGCGAGCCCCACGAACAGGCGTACCAGGTCATGACTGGACACGGGTGTCCTCCGGGACGGGTGAGGCCGGCGTACCCGCCCGGGGGTTGTGCGGGTACGCCGGTGCAGGGGGGCGGGGTCATGCGGGATCGGTCTCTGCGGAGGCCATTTCCCCGTCCTCGGCGGCGGCCTGGGCCGCTATCGCGGCCATCGACTCTGCCTCCATCGCGGTGAGGGTCTCCAGGTCGATCTCGCCGCGGGCCAGCTTCGTCTCGATGACCTTCTCGTAGCGCGCCCGGATGCTCTCGATCATGCCCTCTTCACCCATCGGGTCGAAGGTGACCAGCTCCGGCAGCGCGCTGACGCCGGAGATGAGGCTTATGAAGCCGACCCGGGAGTTCTCGGTGTAGGTGCGGCCGATGCCTTGGGCCCGCTCCATGTACTCCTCCTTGAGTCGGGTGGGATCCATGAAGAACCGCACGTAGGCGAGGATGTCCTCGAAGAGCTGGCGGTAGAGCGAGGCGAACCGGTCGAGGGACTGTTGCGCGTCGGCGGGGTTCTTCAGCGCCACGTCGAGGGAGCGGGCAGCGAGCCAGGAGCCGGAGGTGCCCAGCCACACGCCGGACGAAAACAGCGGGTCGATGAAGCAGGCGGCATCACCGACCGCGAGCCAGCCCGGCCCGTGGAACGCGTTGCTGACGTGTGACCAGTCGCGGGCGGTACGCAGTTCACCGTCCTCCGTTGCGTTCTCGACCATGCCCTTGGCGATCCGGCTGGAGGCGAGCCCCTCCTCGAAGACCTCGCGTCGGCTGCGGCCGTCCTTGGAGGCGTCCTTCAGCTGGTTAGCGGGCATGACGTAGCCCAGGCTGAGCTTGGTGTCGGAGACCGGGATGCCCCACATCCAGCCCCCCTGGTCCAATGCCTCCACCAGGATGTCCTGGGCGAACTCGAGCGGCTTGTAGTCGTTGTAGTAGGTCCACACGGCAACGTTGCGCAGGTCCTCCTGCCAGGTGACGGTGGTGAGGTTGCGCGTCAGCAGGCGGCTCTGGCCCGAGGCATCCGCCACGTAGCGGGCCGCCACCTGATGCTCCACACCGTCACAGGTGTAGGTGACGCCGGTGACGGTGCCGGCCTCGTCCTGAATGACGGAGGTGACGTGGGCCTCCTCGACCACATCGGCGCCGAACTTGCGGGCGGTGTCCAGCAGTAGCTGGTCGAACTCGTCGCGGCGCACGTGCCAGGAGTGGTCGTAGAGGCCGCCGGTGGCGGAGAAGTCGGAGCGCCAGGGCTGCGGGTCACTGCCCCACACCAGGTTGATACCGCTCTTGCGCTGGAAGCGGGTCTCGAGTTCGTCCACCACGCCGAGTTCCTCCATCACCGGGATCATGCCGGTGACCAGGGACTCGCCGATGTGGTAGCGAGGGAACCGTTCACGCTCCAGGACGAGGACGCGGTGTCCGTCCTTGGCCAGCAGCCCGGCCAGGGTGGAGCCGGCCGGGCCGCCGCCGACGACCACGACGTCATACGAGGAGGCTGCAGACGTATCTGCGGACATGGGGAAGTTCCTTTCGGGTACTGGACAGTCGTGGAGCGGAGAGGCAAGCAGGTGGCTCAGTAGCCGCGGAGCACGTCGGTCATGGGAGAGGAGAGGTTGCGCGCGGGGACCGCGGGGTCGATGCCCGCGTCGATGAACGCTTCGGCGACGATCTCCTCGACGGGGCCCGCTTCGGCCACCGGGAGCAGGGCATGGCGGACCAGCGCGTCGGCGAGGACCTGGGTGCGGTGCTGACCGAAGCTCATCTCGCGCCGGGCCGGCCTGGGGTCGTCAGGCTCGAAGGCGCAGCCGACGGAGCTGGTGATCGGCTGTGCGAACGGCGAGGTGCCCTCGCCCAACAGGCCGGTGGACTGCAGGAGTTCGGCGCACGACTGGGCCTGGCGCCAGCCGGGCCGCGGCAGGTAGACCACTAGCGCGTCATTGCGCGGGTACAGCTCGAGGGAGGAGGAGATCTTCGCCTGCCACGGAACCCCGGAATCTTCCAGGTGGTCGACCAGGGCGCGCCACACCTCGGGCGCCGCGTCGGGGTCCTCAATCCGGGCATAGAGCCGAAGCAGCGCTCCGCCCGCCTTCAGCGGTCCACGGGAGGAGAAGGTGAGAAAGAAGCCAGGGGACAGGCCCGGCCGCGAGGTGGGGATCCGCACGGTTGCCTCGGTGCGCGGGCCGTCGCTGCTCTGGACTTCGGCGCGGTTGTCAATCGCCTCGGCCGGGACCCGGACCCGGACACCGTCCATGGAGACCGTGGCACCAGAGGCCGTTTCGGCGAGGACACGAACCGGCAGCCGGGTGTGCCGGCCGCCGACCGCCTGGGTGAGCACCTCGTCGAAGGCAGGGTCGCGCCACGTGCGGCGGACGCTGTCGATCGGCTTGTCCCGGCCGACGTGCAGCGTCTGGTAGAGGGCGGTGCCCAGGCTGCGGGAGAGCGCCTGCGGCGTCTCACCCTCGTAGATCTCACCGGCCGTCTCGGCTTTGAGGGCACCGGGCTGGACGTGGATTCGCTCGATCAGGGCGGCGACCCGCGGGGAGAGTTCCAGGTGTCCGTGCATTTTCACGCCTCCAGACCCAGGGACGAGGTGAAGTCGGCCGGGGAGAGCAGCACCGTGCGGCCGATGCCTGCGGCGGCCTTGTTCACCGCGGAGAGGTGGGCGGCGTTGCCGGCCGCAGCCAGCATCCGGTCGAGCATGTGCCAGCCAGCGTAGGCGGCCGCGCGCGCCGCGAGGCCCTTGTCATCGTGCACCCGGCCGGGGGCGTCCTCCAGATAGGCACTGAAGAACGCGCGAACGTAGGGAGCGCGTTGCTCGATCTCGGCGGCACCAGTGGCGATGATCTCCTCGTGGGTGGCGACATGGCCGAAGGACGAGGACTCGGCCAGCTTCGCTGGGATGCCGACGACTGCGTGGAAGAGCCACTCACCGGCGAACGCGCCGATGTCGCGGGCGGGGTCGCCAGCCCGGAACTCCTCGAAGTCGGTGAGGTGCAGCTCGTCGCCGGAGAGCAGGAACTGGTCCAGGCGCAGGTCGCCGTGGATCGCACAGCGTGAGGGCACCTCCTCGGTGTCCGCGGCGCGCAGCGCGCCCAACGCCTCGATCAGCGGGAGATCGGCCTGCAGCAGCCGCCACATGGACAGTTCCGCCGCCGAGGCGCGGCGGTAGTAGTCCAGCGACAGGGCCTCCAGCAGCGGCAGCGGTGGTAGCGGGTGGGGCGAGGTGTCCAGCTCCTCGACGTCCAGCCCGTGCAGGACCGCCAACGCGCGCCCGGCGCGGGCACACAGATCCTCGTCGAACTCCTCATCGCCCAGCAGCTCGACACCACTGCGCGCATCGGGCACGTGCTCGAACACCAGCAGGGCGTGCTCGGGATCGGAGCCGATCAGACGCGGGGTGCTCAGCCGGCCGTCGCAGGCCCGCCAGGCGGACTCGGTGCGGCGTATCCGCTCGTCACTCTCTCCATCGAGAAGTTGTTTGACGAATACCCGTTCACCACCGCGGGTCGTTCCGGACCAGTTGTTGTTGCGCCCCAGGGCCGCGCTCACCGTCGACGGATCGAAAGGCCCGACATTCAGCTCTTCAAGGAGAGCGTCGACATGCGGGACCTTTTGCAGGTCCACTGGCTGAAATTGGGGCCGCTTCGCAGATGCACGCAGTTTGACCATGACCTGAACCATAGGCGGGGGGATTGGCCTTGGGCAATGCTCAATTTTGCGGGTTTTTTTACTCGGCAGCAAGTTATGGGGCGCCTACCTGCGCATTCCTCACCCACCGTCTAACCATAGCTTGATGCCGGGTACGGGCTGTGATTCTATTCGGGCATGCCGGAGACCATCCTTGAGACAACCATCGACAACGGATTGAAAGTAGTGGCATGGGGAATTCCCGGCGTCACCGGAGTGGGCGTTGCTGTGAATTATGGCGTCGGATTCCGTAGCGAGCCGCCGGACCGGGCCGGTTTTGCCCACCTGTTCGAGCACATGATGTTCCAGGGGTCGCGGA
Source organism: Kitasatospora sp. NPDC034023 (assembly GCF_055575795.1). Classification (NCBI taxonomy): domain Bacteria; kingdom Bacillati; phylum Actinomycetota; class Actinomycetes; order Kitasatosporales; family Streptomycetaceae; genus Kitasatospora; species Kitasatospora sp. NPDC034023. The sequence continues at coordinate 33,042 of NZ_JBVIRY010000050.1, read as the reverse complement.
ACGTCGCAGCCGGTGAGCATTTCGCCCGGGTTCAGGCGCGCGGCGGAACCGTGAACGGCAATACGTTTCCCGATGTGACGGACTATCATCAGGTGGTTCCGGCCGACGCGCTGGAGGAGATCCTCGTGCTGGAGGCGGACCGGATGGCCCGCCTGGAGGTGACCGAACGGAACTTCGCCACCCAGCGTGATGTGATCAAAGAGGAGATCCGGCAACAGGTCACCGGCCGCCCGTACGGAGGGTTCCCGTGGATCCGGCTGCCCGCAGTGCTGTACCGGAAGTGGGAGAACACCCACAACGGCTACGGGGAGACACACGACCTCGACGCAGCGAGCGTCGCCGACTGCGCCGACTTCTACCGCCGACACTACGCGCCCGGCAACGCGGTCCTCGCGGTGTGCGGCGAGGTCGACCCGCAGGCCGTGCTGGACGCCGCACGCAGGATCTTCGCCGACGTGCCCGGACAGCCGCCGGCACCGCTCGCCGACGTCCGGGAACCGGTGGCCCAGGAGCAGCGAGAGGGCGTCTGCCACGATCCCTTGGCCCCCCGCCCCGCCCTCGCCATCGGTTGCCGATTGCCTGACGCGGCGGCCGACCTGGACGGCTACGCCGCCTTCGTCGTGCTGCAACAGTTGCTCACCGGTGGATCCAACTCCCGCCTCCGGCGGGCCTTCGCACCGCTGGGAGCACTGGTGGACTCCTCCGTGGGCCTGTTCGGTCCGCTGATGGTCAAGGACCCCGACACGTTCGTGATCGTCTCCCACCACCCTGAGGGCATGGCGGACCTCGTCCTGGAGACCATCACCGGCCACTGCACGGAACTGGCCTCCGGCTCGGCGCCGGGACTGGGCGAGGAGGTGGAGCGGTCGGTGGCCCGCGCGGTAACTGACCTGTATCAGAACCTCGACTCGCTGCTGCACCGGGTGCGCTTCCTGGCCCGCGGAACGTTGCTGTTCAACCAACCCGACATCGCCGAACGGCTCGCCGAGGCAGTAGCCCGAACCGGACCGGACGCGGTGGCCGCTGCGGCCGCCGCCGTGGCCGGCCGGACCGGCCGGGCCGTACTGACCCTGCTACCAGGGACGGTGCCGACGCCGCACCGACTCCCCACCCAGGAGAACGCCGCATGACCGCAGCCCAGACCGCCGGCTGGGCAAGGCCCGCCGCCGCAGCCGTTTGTATGCCTGCCGCCCTGACCAGCCGGCCGGACGGGGGACCCACCACGGTCGTCTCAGCGCTGCGCACGGTCCCCATGGTGCAGGCACACCTGGCCCTGCCCGTGGAACTGACGGCCGCCCGTGACCTCGCGGTCCTCGACGCCCTCGCCGCCTGCTGGCCCGACCTGCCACAGTGCGCGGCCTTCGAACAGCAGGGCGGCATAGTCACGGTCGCCCGTCGCAGCCACTGGCTCACCCTCTCGCTCACCAGCAGGGCGGACCGCCTGCCGGTGCTGCTGGACACCGTTGCGGCAGTCGTACGGGCCGACTATCCCAAGGAACGGGTCCGTGCCGCGACCTCCAAATCTGCCCAGCAGGCAGCCCTGGCCGCAGCCCAGCCGGCAGTGCACACCAGCCGCCGGATGTGGGAGCAGCACTACGGGGCTGTACCGCTGTTCGCGGAGCCGGCGCCCTCACCGCACGACGCCGCGTCGGTCACCGCGGACGAGGTCACTGCCGCCCACCGGGCGCAGGTCGTGCCCGGCGGCGCCCTGCTGGTGCTGTGCGGAGACCTCGACGAGGACCGGACCGCGGAGCTGGTCAGGGCACGGCTTGACGGCTGGGCCCCGGGCGCCGGGGCGCGACCCACCCGTCCCGCGCCGAGCAGTCGGCGGGAGGTGCGCACCGTGCGGGTCTCCGGGCTGGCGCAGGACCACCTCCGGCTCTCCGCCGAGTCGTTCCCTCGCACCGATCTTGCCCGCTACGCGGCTGCCCAGGTGGCCTCGCTGATCCTGGGCGGTTCGTTCTCCTCCCGTATCAATACCCTGCTGCGGGAGGAACTCGGCCTGGCCTACCGGACTGTGGCCCTGGTCGCCGACCATGTGGACGGCGACGTCTTCGCCATTGAGGCCGATGTGAGGGCGGGAGCTGGCGGCGAGGCCATGAATCGGCTGCTCGACATGCTCGACAACTTCGCCGAGCACGGCCCCACCGAGCGGGAGCTCGCCGAGGCAGTCGGACACATCACCGGCAAGTATGCGCTGAACCTCGGCTCCCAGCACGGTCGGGCGGCGTGCTTGCTGTCCTATCTGACCCTCGGGCTGCCCATCGAGGCCATCGCCGGACTGCCCCGGGAGGTGGCGAAACTGACCCGCGAGGACGTACGGGAGGCCGCCGGACTGTACCGGCGGGAGTTGTTGTCCGGGGTGCTCTGCGGGGACGGCGACGGCCTGGCCGAACGGTGGAACTGAAATACCTCGTCCCTCGCCACGCGCACCGGGCAAACGGCGCCACCACGCACCACCGAACGAAGAAGGAGGGATCCCGCATGCCCACAACCAGTGTCTTCTATCCCGTCATGCCCTTCGAGACGGGCTCCGTCTCCTCCTACGCGAGGCTCGCGGAGACCACTTCAGCGCGCCGCCTATGGGTCGGGCAGTCGCTGAACGTCGAGTCGCACCATATGTTCGCCGCACTCGCCCAGAGCGGCATGGACCTCGCCTACGGCACTGCCGTCACCGTGATGCCGCTGCGTCACCCGCTGACCGCTGCCGTCAACGCCCGGTCGGTCGCCCTTCTCTCCGGCCGCACCTACGTGGCGGGCATCGGCCCCGGCGCGGCAGCCCTGCAACGGAACATGCTGGGCGCCCCGTACGCGAAGCCGGTCACCGCGACCCGCCAGTACGTCACCATGATGCGCACCCTGCTGGACGGGAAGTGCGCCGTAGAGCCCGACGGACCGTGGGCCACCGACGGTCTGGAACTTCCCGACGTCGATGCCCCGCCGGTCGAGCTGGGCCTGGGCGTGCTGCGCGAGCCGATGGCCCGCCTGGCCGGCCAGATCGCCGACTGGGCGATCACCTGGCTCACGCCTCCCGCCTACCTTGCCGCACAGATCGGCCCTACCCTCGCGGCTGCTGCGCGGGAGGCCGGGCGCCGCACTCCGCGCATCGCGGCGGTGGTCCAGTGCGCCGTCACCCGGCCCGGACGAGACCTGGCCGAGATCGCCCACCACGCCGTCCGCAACCACCTGTCCACCCAGCACTACACGAACATGCTCAACCAAGCCGGCGTCCCGGTGGACCCGGCCGACCCGCGCACCGGCGCCCGACTGCTGGTGGAACACGGTGTGGTGGTCACCGGGACTCCCGACGAGATCGCCGCCCGGCTTGCCGAGTTCTACACGATCGGCGTCGACGAAGTCGTGGTGAACGTGGGGGGCGTGCACATCGGGGAAGGCCCCGGAGCGGCGGTCCGCGACCTGTCGGCAATCCTCGCCGCCGTCGAGCGGAGGGGAAACTGATGACCGCCCCCGCTTCCGGATCCCCGCTGACCGGCTCGGACTCACTGCCGCCGCTGAGGGCCAAGCGCCTGCTCTACGTCGCGACCGGCGGCATCCAGGCCATGTTCCTCCCCCAGTGGCTGTCCTGGTTCCGCAGCGGCTACCCCGGCACCGAGGTGCGGTGCATAGTCACCCCGTCCGCGCTCCGGTTCACCGGCGCCACCGCGATCGCCGTGGCGAGCGGTGCCGGCCTGCCCACCGTGGACATCTGGCCGGACCAGCCGGACCGGGCGCTGCATGTAGAACTCGCCGAATGGCCCGACGCCGTTCTGGTCCACCCTGCGACCATGCACTTCGTCGCCCGGCTCGCGCTGGGGTTCGCCGACACACCAACGCTGTTGGCTCTGCAGTGCACCCGGGCGCCGGTCGTCGTCTGCCCGGCGCTGCCACCGGGCGGGCATCTCAACCCCGCCTACCGTGCCCATGTGGCAGCCCTGGCGGAGCGGGACAACTTCGCGGTCCTGCCGCCGGTCAACGGGGTGAGTCTGACCACGGGCGAGGAGGGCGTCGGCACGGCCGCCCTGCTGACCCACGCCGTGGCAGCCCTGGACGACCTGTGCGCCTGGTCGGGGGGCGGGTCATGACGGCCGTCGAGGAGGAGCAGGTACTGCTGGAGTTCGGCACCGGATTCCAGCACACCCGAATCAGTGCGATCCCCGGCGGTGGTGTCAGCTGGCGGCGAACCCCGGGCCCACAGCGCCCGGCGCCGTTCCCCGTCCTGTCCGCCAGCTACGCCACAGCGCTCCGGGACGCCTCCGACGAGCGAGTGCGCTTCGCACGGCCCGTCGTGGCGGAGCCCGACGCCTACCTGTGGGAGGTGAACGGGCGGCACAGTTTCGGCGCGCTGCTCGAGGCGTCCGCCGCACCAGCCGAGGCCGGTGTGGAGCCAGGCCACGAACGGCTCCCGGAGTACGCCCGGGTGCTCGGCCTCGTGCTGCGTGCGCTGCATTCGGGCCCCGGGCCCTCACCGGCCGAAGAACTGCCGCAGCCGCCGGGGCCCCGGCGGCTGGCTCAGTGGCTTGCCACAGGACGCGGTCCGCGCGCCTCGGCGGGGTTCCACTACCGGCTGCGCTCCCGGCTCGGCACCGCCCGATGGCGGCAGTTGGCCGACCTGACCTACCTGTTGCTGACACCCGGTCCGCAGGAGGCACGGGTAACACTGCACGGCGGGTTCTCCCTGGGCGCGGTGGTGGTGGCCGATCCGGCCGGCACCGGCTCGGAGGCGTCTGCGGGTTCCGGGCCTGAGGTCTCGGTCCTGTCCGGTCCCGAGGCCGCCGCAGGCCGCCCTGAGGCGGACGTCGCCTGGGCGCTGGGCGAACTGACCGAGTACCGGGCCGCCGCCCAGCAGGCCGGCATCGAGTGGCCGCTGTTGGACGAGGTGCGCGAGAGCTTCCTGACCGCCTACGGGCAGGGACCGGACACCCGACTGCTAAGAGCGGGCGAGACGGTCCGAGTGGCCTGCCACGCCGCCGACTTCGCCTGCTACGTCGGCTGGGCCCCGCAACTCCACGGCTACTCGGACCTGCTGGTCGGCCTCCTCGACGGGATCGAGTGAACGCCAGCCACTCGGCCGGTCGCCGTCAACAATCCAAAACATTGATTAGGGGGTCGCACGCCCAGTGTCCCACCGACCAGCGGTTTCCCCCGCGGAGAAGACGCGGCTCGTCCTGGACCTGCTCGCCGGGCGGATAACGCTGTCCGTGGCCGCGCAGCAGGCCGGGGTGTCGGCCCAGGCGGTGTCAGTGTGGCGCCGCCAGTTCGTCGAGGCCGGGCAGCACGGTTTGCAGCCGTCCCGAGGGAGCAGCGAGTCCGCCCGCCGCGAGCGGGAGCTTCTCAACCAGATCGACGGGCTCAAGGCTGCCCTGGGCGAGGCCCACCTCGCCCTGCGTGCCCGCGGTGGCGGACTGCCTTGACCCGGGCGTCGCCCGCCGGCTCCTCAAGCGTCCCGTCCGTCGTCCACATCGACCCCGAAGGAACACGCCATGTCCGTTGCCACCCTTCCAGAGTCCGGTACCGCCGTGACCCCACCTTCCGCCGCCGGCCTCGAACGGCCAGGGTCGGCCGACCGTGTCATCCGGCTGCGCAGGGAACTGTCGACCCGGCCCGCCACCCTGGCCTCGGCCATCCTGCTGGCATTGGTGGCCACGGCGGCCGCGCTCAGCGTGCCTCTGCTCGTGAAGGAGGTCATTGTCGGTTTTGCCACCGACACATCGGTCATCACTCCGGTCCTGTGGATGTGCCTTGCCGCCGTCGGCGGGGCCGCGGCCCAAGCCGGCGCCGGGTACCTGGTGTCGCGCAGCGGCGAGGCCATGATCATGCGCCTACGGGTGCGGATCATGGAGCACTCCCTGCGGTTGCCGCTGGCCACGGTTCGTACCGAGGGCGCCGGCAATCTCACCGCTCGGATCACCTCGGACGCCCTGCTGCTGCGTCAGGTCGTCGATGTCAGTGCCCAGGTGCCGCTGGCTGTGCTGACGGTGGTGTCGACCCTGGGGGTGATGCTGTGGATCGACTGGATCCTCACTCTGGTCACGGTTGGCGCGTTGGCTCTGGTCACCGCGACCATGACCGTGGTGCTGGCCCGGCTGAAGAACAACTTCGTCCTGCAGCAGTCGGCGGTGGGACAGATCGCCCAGCGGTTCAGCTCTCACCTGTCCGCGTTGACCACCATCAAGGCCTACCGTGCCGAAGCACTGTCCACCAGGGCGCTGGAGCAGGAGGCTGACCAACTGCGCGCGGTGTCCGTCAAGGGCGCCCGGCTGGAGACGCTGATTCCTGCGGTGACTGCGCTGGCCAACCAGGGTGCGATGATCGCGGTCATCCTGACCGGCGGTCACCGGATGGCCTCGGGTGACCTGTCCATGCCCGACTTCGCGGCATTCCTGCTCTACCTCCTGCAGACTCTCGCTCCGGCCACCTCGCTCACCACCGCGGTGGGCCGGCTGCAGGCGGGACTGGCTGCCCGGGATCGTTGCAATGAGCTGCTGGCGCTGGATCCGGAAGGTGAGAACGACACCGCGCACACCGTCCCTGAGCCGGTCGCGGACGCACCCGCAGTGGTGTTCGACAACGTGTCGTACCGGTACCCGGGGGTGACCACGGAGGCCTTGGACGGCGTCTCCTTCAGCATGCAGCGGGTCGGCCTGACCGCGCTGGTGGGCGCGTCCGGCGCAGGGAAGACTACGGTGCTCTCGCTGGCAGACCGGTTCGTGGACGTGAGCGGCGGGCGTATCAGTCTGCTCGGCCACGACACCTGCGACTGGCCCCTGGACGCGCTGCGGGCCCGAATCGCCTATGTGGATCAGGAGTTCACCCTGGTGGAGGCCACCGTCCGGGAGAACCTCCAACTGGGCCGCACCGAACCGGCCTCCGAGGAGGAGCTGAGCCGGGTCCTGGATGCCGTGGGCCTGGCCGCGGAGATCTCCGTCCTGCCGCAGGGTCTGGACACCGTGCTGGGCCGTGAGAGCAACCTCTCCGGTGGCCAGCGCCAGCGGATGGCCCTGGCCAGGGCGCTGCTGTCCCAGGCCGACGTAGTGCTGCTGGACGAGCCGACCAGCCAGCTCGACGGTCTCAACGAGCGGCGCTTCCGGGCGATCGTGGACGATCTGGCTGCCTCCCGGGCGGTGATCGTGGTCGCCCACCGGCTCTCCACCATTCAGCATGCGGACCAGGTGATCATGATGGACCGGGGCCGGGTACTGGACGCGGCCGATCACCGAGTTCTGCTGGGACGCTGTGCCGCCTACCGCCGGCTGGTGGAGACGCAGGCGCTCGCAGCCGCCTGACGGGACCAAAGGTCAAAGGGGGCTGTCCCGGCGCTCGAGCGCCGGGACAGCCCCCTTTGCAGCCCTGCCTCGCGAAGTCAGGAAACGAGCGCCTGGCGCCAGCGGACGGGAGCGCCGATCCGCAGAATCGAGTTGCGGTAGATCCGGGCGGCGAGCGCCATGCAGCCTGCGGTGACCAGGAGCAGGATCCCGGCGGCGACGAGTTGTTCGGCCGGAGAGACCGCGCCGACCGCGGCCTTCAGCGGCATCACCAGGCCGGAGAATGGCGGAATGTACTGCACTGCCGTTACCCAGGGAGCCGACAGCTGGGCGGCGGCCGCCGCCGCGACCCCCACGGGTGCGAGGGCCAGCAGCATCACCGGCATCATCACACCCTGCAGGTCCTCCGGCCGCGAGACGAGCGATCCGGCAGCCGCGAACAGCGAGGCGAACATCGCGAAGGTCAGCAGGAACCATAGCACTGTGGTGGCCAGGGCCTGGGGTCCCGGCAGGGCTTCGGCCTGCTCGGACATCAGGGACCGTGCCGCGATCACGGCGCCGAGCATCGAGGCCACCTGAACCACCGCAGCGGTGGCGATGCCGGACACCTTGCCGATGAGCAGTTCCAGAGGGGTGAGCGTGGCGAGGAGCACCTCCACGACGCGGGTGGACTTCTCCTCGACCACCCCCTGGGCGACCACCGCCCCCTGACCGATGATCTGCATGAACAGGATGACGATCAGACTGACGGCGGCTCCCAGCTGCAGCGTACTGACCGCGTCCCCGACCGTCACCGTGGCGGGTGCGGCTGCCGCGGCGTCTCGCGCGAGCTGGTCCAGGTCCACCTTCTGCAGGCTCAGGGCGTGGAAGGTCACCCAGTTTTCGCCGAGCGCGGACACGCCCGCCCGGGCGTGGTCACCGGTGTCGGCGCGGACCAGCACGGTGGCGTGGCTGCCGTCGACGACCACGGCCGCGTCCACATCCTTGTCCTGGACCAGGGCCCGGGCCTCTGCTCGGTCCGCGCACGGCTGCAGCCGCACCTTGTCGGGCGCGGCGCCGAACGATGCGGCGGGCGCGCCGCAGACAGCCACCGTGGACGAGGTGGTCCGGCCGACCAGGTCGAACCCCATCACCAGGCCGAAGGTGATCAGGGAGAGTGCCAGCAGACTGATCAGGTAACCCTTGGTGAACATGCGTGCGTCCAGCTCCCGGCGGAAAACCAGGCGGACCCGGGCGGGGCGGAGCGACCGTTGTTCAGCGGCAGGGCGGTTCATACGGACACACCGTCCTTCTCAGTGGTTCGGGGAGCATGGGTTCGCAACCCGGCCTCGTTCGTCTCCGTGTCGGCCGGTTCCACCAGGTCGCGGAAGAGTCCGGCGAGGCTGGGCCGGAACGGCTGGAGCCGGTGGACGATGCCGTGGCGGACGGCCTCCGTCAAGAGGTCGTTCTCGGTGCGGCCGGGCATAAGGTCCACCAGTACGCCTTGGTCGTGCCGCCGGAATCCGGCCACTGCGGGGCAGTCGGCGGGCCAGTTGTCGGGGGCCCCGCCGACCTCGACATATATCTGGCGAGTGTGCTCCGTGGGGCGGAGGGCATCCAGGGTTCCGCAGGCCACCAGATGCCCGGCACGGACGATCCCCACCCGGTCGCAGAGCTGCTCGACCAGTTCCAGCTGGTGGCTGGAGAAGAGCACGGGGACACCCTGCTCAGCCTTGTTGCGCAGCACCACGCTCATGTCGTCCACGGCCAGCGGGTCGAGCCCGGAGAACGGCTCGTCCAGGATCAGTACCTCAGGGTCGTGGACCAGCGCGGCGGCCAGCTGGACGCGCTGCTGGTTGCCCAGGCTGAGGGTGTCTACCGGCTTGTCGCGGTGGTCCTCGATCCGTAGCCGGGACGTCCAGCGGAGCATGGCGTCCCGGGCGTCGGCCCTGGAGAGGCCGTGCAGTTCGCCGAGGTACACCAGTTGCCGGGACACGGTCATCTTGGGATACAGACCGCGTTCCTCGGGCATGTAGCCGAACCGGGCCCACTCCTGTCGTCCGACGGGCTGGTTGCCCCACCGAACCTGCCCGTCGTCCGGGGCGAGCACCCCGATGCCGATGCGCAGGGCGGTGGTCTTGCCTGCTCCGTTGCCGCCGACGAAGCCGAAGATCTCGCCGGCCTCCACGGCGAACGTCATGGATTCCAGGGCCCGATGGGACCCGTAGCTCTTCGACACCCTCTCGAAGCCGAAAGGTTTCACGTGGCCTCCCCCTCCTCAGTTTTCTCTTTGAGAAAGTACTTGAAAAACTGGAAACTTGATGCCACTCTATGGCCATGGATGCAGACGACGCACGGCGCGACCTGGACGAGGCCCGGATCTCCTACGAGCTGGGGGCACGTCCTCCGCTGCCCGGCTGGGCCCCTCCGGCCTGCGGGGTGCTGGTGGCCGCCGCGATCGCCCTGGACGGCCTGGCACCCGAGTCGATCTGGCTGCGGCTGGCGGGAGTCGCGGGAGGAATCGTCCTGGGCGTTGCCGCTCTGCTCCTGCTGCAGGGCGTCCGGACCCAGCAGGGCGTCCGGGGCGTACGGGGGCCGGCCCGCAAGGAGCGGGCCGGCCTGGTCACCATGGCCGCGTTCTTCGTGATTGTGGGCCTCGGTGCCGCCGAGAGCATGCGGTACATCATGGCCGGGCTCGGCGTAGTGGCCGGACTCGCCGTCTGGGTGGCACTCGGCCGTAGGGCGGCGCGTCGATGACCCCCGGGTCCGGGCTGGACGAGGCGTTCCGCACGGTGACCCGCCTGCGGATCGCCGCGTTCCTCTCGGCATGCGACGAGTCGGACTTCCGGGCGGTACAGGAGTACTGCGGACTGTCGCCGTCACTGTTGTCCAAAAACGTGACATTCCTCGCGGAACAGGGGTACGCCGAAGTCCGTAAGGGGCATGTGGGCAAGGTGCCGCGCACCTGGCTCCGGTTGACCCAACGGGGGAGAACGGCGCTGGCCCACCACCTGACAGCACTACAGGAGATCGCCGACGCCGCGGCCGGTCAGGGCCGGGCCCTGGGCAAGGACCGGGACTGACCGGCCACCGGCCGGTCGTGGGGAGGCAACGCGCGCAGTGCGGCCCGGTCGTGCCGGCGGGCCGCACTGCGAAGTCACGGGTAATGGCGATGAGGCCGGATCAGCAGCCGTACTTGACGCTGGCCGAGACGCTGGCCGAGACCACGGCGCCGGAGGCCGCGGCCGACACCAGCCAGCTCACCGACTCGATCGAGGCCAGCGGGTCGGTGGCCGCACCGAGGGAGTACTCCTCCGTGCTGGTGTAGGCGGCGTAACCGGCGATCAGCTTCTCACTGGTGTTCATGAATAGTCCTTCCAGGACCGATAAGGCCGACAGGCAGCGCCCAAATCCACAGGTCAAGAATTCCAGACCGATGCGCAAGCGCCGATGATTAAGTGACAGTGCACACCCAGGATCTCGAACCTTTCCCGGAACCCGTCAAAGAATTCCGGAAAATTGAGACCCTGAGCGGGAAGGAAGTAGTGACTGGGCGCAGCACGGCCGCACCGTACTGCGCCAGTCACAGGCGCCGATGAGGCCGGATCAGCAGCCGTACTTGACGCTGGCCGAGACGCTGGCCGAGACCACGGCGCCGGAGGCCGCGGCCGACACCAGCCAGCTCACCGACTCGATCGAGGCCAGCGGGTCGGTGGCCGCACCGAGGGAGTACTCCTCCGTGCTGGTGTAGGCGGCGTAACCGGCGATCAGCTTCTCACTGGTGTTCATGGCGAAGTCCTAAGCTCTCGAGAAGAAACGGGGGAGGTTCAGCAGCCGCCGATGACGGTCTGCGCGGAGAGCGCGGCCGACATCAGGAAGGTGCAGACGGGGGTGGTCGCCGGCGCCTCGCCGACGGCGCCGACGCCGTACTCGGCCGCGTCGGTGTAAGCGGTGTATCCGGCCATCAGCTTCTCGTTCATTTCTGCCTCCTCGTAGAATTCGGCGGGTGCTCGACGTCCCGCCCAGGAACAGAATTCCAAGCGGAGCCGGGAGGCGTCCAGTACGAGTTGACGGGAAATTGAGGGAACAGGCCGACTGCCTCGTACTTCCCCGGAAAGGCGCAATCACCGGGGTAGCTTGATCCGGAACGTTCAGCGGCGCTGAAGCTGCTGCAGACGCGACCGGAAGGCCTGGATCTGCAGATAGGAGTCACCCAAGGCGCCCTTGAGCACCGCGATCTCCTTCTGCAACTGGGCTTCCCGGCTGCTCCGCTGGTCGACCGCGCCGACCAGGCCGTCCTGACCCGCCTTGAGAAAACATCGCTTCCAGTTGCTGATGGCCTGACTGGAGACTCCCGCGACACGGGCAGCCTCAGCCGCCGTCATATCGCCGGCCAACACCGCGAGGATGATCTCCACTTTTCTCGCTGCAGGAAGAGCTGGGGGGCGCGGCATGGATACCTCCGTAGGGGAAGTCGAGCTCTGTACGCTGTTCTGAACTGAAGTCCAGGGCCGGCTGGTTCAAGCCGGGCAGGCCTCCCTGTCCGGAGGACGGGGGGCCTGAGCCGCGAGGCCCTGCTGGCACTCATAGAAATACGCATACAAACCAGATGGGTCGAGCGACCCGCTGCAGGCTGGGCAGCAAAGGACGGGAACCCGCTGCTGCGCCCGGCGGAGGAGAAGAGGGTCAGCGGTTGCGCCGGCCAGCACTGCACGATCGGTGCCATGACGACACCAGCACGACACTCAAGGGGGCTTCCATATACGTGAGCATCACGGCGAATGCCACCCCCCAAGGGACTTTCGTGATGACCTGGCCAATACCGGACACGTCAACTCTTTTCGCCGCTTCCGCGAGCTCGGCCGGTACGTTTCTCACGAACTCCGCGCCTGCGCCGCCGCAAAGCAGCCGCCGTTTTCCGGGCGCTGCGGCGTCCGGATGTCCTGCAGGCCTATCGGTCCCCGGTCCCCGCTCCAGCACTGACCACTCCGTTCGCTTCATTTATGGACGACGACACCCACCGGACCGGACACGGACCGATCGAGGTATGCCTGTGCATCGAAAGGCGGGCCCACTAACTCAGGAGAGACTGCTGGCGACGCGTGCAGGGGTTACGCATGGCACGTCGTGACGCCAGGACTGTTCGATGTCGGGTGATGCCACGACTATCCCGTGCCTACTGCGGGGTGCCCGTCATACCTCGTCCGACAGGGGATCGGAGCCCCGGCGGATCTGGCCGCGCCGGACCGAGTCCACATCGTTACTAAAACTTCACTAACCCCCCCCGGGGCCTGAGTCATGTCCATCCGCAGCGGAGGCGCGCCGGTGGCCACTCGCCTGCCGCTTCCCGAACTGGGCTCTCGGATCTTAAGTTGACCTTGACTGAAAGGGTAGGGGTTTCAAGGATGTATTGACGGCGCAAGGTTGTCGCCAGAGAGCCGAAAACCTCCTCCTGCCTGGAGGGTCTACCGGCAAACAGACAGATCCTTCAACCAATACCAACTGCCACCCCTGAGCTTCCCTTGAGGTTCACTCTCAACCACGTACAGCCCTCGATCTGCCGTGCACCACTCGCGAGCTATGGCGCTCCGTCACGAAACCCACCCCGTTGATTAGCCGCAGCGGGACTGATCGCGGTCACGCCCTGCGCGTGCGACATGAGGAGCACGATCCCGCATACCCGCTCCCGTTCAAGCGGAGTGACGCCTCAGTCCTGCGCCGCATCGAGCTCGCCGACACCCACGCCTGACACCGGGCTGCAGTCGGATCCCGGCAGCTCCGACGACGCACGGCGCCACCGGCACCCGGAAAGCCGCTCAGCCGGCGGTGCGGGGAATCGCCCACGGTGCGCGTCTCGGCTCCGGTCGTCCCGACGCAGCGCGGCCGAAGTCCCGGGGCAGGGGTGCCCAGGGCTCCGGCCGTGGGAGGCGCGAGCCGCTTGGAAGCGCGGCCGACCTGCTCGGCAGCCCGCTGGAGGAACGTGGTGGGACCGTCGTGGCGGGAATGCTAGCCCTGTCCCGCGTCTGGGAACAGGGCTGTGAACTGCCTTCTTTCGGACGCGAACATGCAAGCCGACTTTGCCGGCAGCCGCCCGGCAGGTTATGCCTGGCGATAACTTCTGTGGGCTTCCAACCCGCACTTCGTGGTCAGCAAGCGTCGTTCGCTCAGCCGGTGGCGGCCAGGCCTCCGCGGCCGCCGCGCGGTGGCCGACGGTGGTAGGCCGGGAGGATCACCTCGGGGACGTCGGCCGGCACCTCGGAGAGCGCGGCGACCCACTCCTCATGGCTGCCCTTGAAGGCGATCCTCGGGTTGATGCGGTGCAGGCCGTTGGAGACGCGCCAGATCAGGCCGAGCTCGGCCAGGCGGCCGAGGGCCGGCGAGATGTTGCTCTTCTTGGTTCCGAGCCGGTCGGCGATCTCCTCCAGCGTGAAGGGGACCCAGCCGCCGTCCGTCATCTCGCTGAGCACCGTGTGCCACACGTCGTACTGCAAGGTCGTCAGCCGGTACAGGGGCAGTGCGCGCGAAAGGTCTTGCGCCATGAAAACCGAGTCCTCGGCAGTCAGGAAGGTCGCGGTCTCCTGGTCCTGGTCGTGGCGTTCGGCGGTCATCACAGCGACTCCAGCTTAGGTCGGCGGGTGCGGCGCGGCGGGCGGACCTCGCCCTCGGGCAGACGGATCTCGGGGATGCTGTCGGGCATCAGCGCCAGGGCGCGCTGCTGCTCGGCGCTGCTGCCCCAGAAGGCGATGCGCGGGTTGATGCGGTAGCGGCCGCGCTTCTCCAGCCACATGAAGCCCATGTCGAGGAACACTGCCAGGGCCTTTCCAGCTTCCTTGCGGCCGATACCCAGGCGCTCGCCGAGCTTGATGACCGTGGTCAGGACGATGCCGCCCTTGAGCTGCGCGCCGAGCATGGTGTGCCACACGTCGTACTCGGTCGCGGTCAGGCCGATGAACGGCAGCTTCGCCGAGAGCTCCTTGGAAGCCATGTAGAAGGTGTGCCCGAGGAAGTCGAAGTCCTCACGCCGCCCGACCGCTGGCTCCGGTACTGGGGCCGGGTTCACCGAGACGGACTCGCCCGGCTCCAGTCGGATCGCGACGACGTTCTGCCCGCCCGCGGTCTCAGGCGCCGGGGGTTTGGCGGGCTGCCTGCCCGGCCGGGACGAGGGAAGGCGCACCACACGGCCGCCCGTCGAAGGACTGATCACCACCAAAGGTTATCCCAGGAGATAACTTTTGTGGGTCTAAAACCCGCATTCGGCGCGCCAGATCCTGAGTGTGGGGTTGCACCCCGCAGTTACTTGCTGGTAACGGGGGTTGCAACCCCACATTCGTTTCGCGTTTCCCCAGGTCAAACCGCTGCGCCTCTTTACATACCCAAGAACCACTCGGCGTCGCATGCTCGCCCATCGGGCTCCGCCCGATCCCGCAGGCCGCGAGGCCAGTGCGTGGGCACTGCTTCTGCCACGAAGCCTCCGGCGGGCTTGAGGCCCGTGCCGCTCCCGCTTCCCGGGTCAGGCACAGTTGTCAGGCTGGCGACCGTCGTAGCTGGACTGTACGACGCCGATCACGGCATTCCGGCTGCCGCCGGAACCGGGCCCCAAGGGGCCCTTGCCGCGCTCCTTCACCAGGTGGCTGGTGTCCTTGCCCTGCCGGGAGTCGTGGCTGCTGCTCAAACACGGGCCAAACCAGCGCGGGGGCGGCCTGGCTGCTGGGGTCGCGCAGGTTGGGCAGCTCGATCTCCTCCGGGTGGGATTCGACGCTGGGAACTGCGTGGTCGTCCGCACCAGGGCGTCGTAGGTCCGGGCGGTGGTCATCAGGTCCAGCGGTACCTCTCCCCGTCAGCCCTGGCCTTGAGGTCGGCGTGGGCCGCCCTGGCACCGGAACCTCTTCGCCTGCCCCGTTGATCGCGAACACCCGCATCGCTGGACTGCGGCCTCGCGGGCCGTCGGCGGTCAGCTGTGCGTCGGCGCGGTGTCGGCGTCGACCAGACCTGCCTGGAGAGCGTCGGCTCCGGCACCGGGCTCAGCCGGGCGGGCGGTGTGGCGGGTGTGGGCGGGCGGGCGGCGGCCTGAGCACCATCGCGTCGATCATGACGGCATACATCGGCTCTGAGCTGCGGTTCGTCATCTTGGTTGAGGCGTCGGAACGCTGCTCTCAGGCACGATGGCAGTATCCGGGTAGGAGGTCAGCCGCGCCCACCCCGTCAGTAATCGCCCCCGGGGATGAGGCCGCCAGCCTCTCTGGCGCGGCGAAGCAGTTCCTCTGCCTCGGCGTTCTCGCCGCGCTGTCTGACCGTCAGGCCTGCGGGCGACTACAAACGGTCACTCTCTGGCTGGACTCCCCCAACGAGTCACTGACAGTCACAAGTGAACGCCGACAACAGTGCCGCACTCGCAAACTACCGCGCTCCGAACTCGCAAACCAGCCTGCTCCACCAAGCCCCTGAACAGGGCTTACCTCTCGGCCACTCGCAAACTAGCGCGCTCCGTCACAACACCGGACTCGGGTGCCCTGCGGTATGCACGGGGCTCTACTGGGCCCCTGAGGGCCTGCCACCGTCAGCAGGCCCGGCCCCACCGAGCTCCGCGTCTCCGCCCTGGGGTCCGGCGAGCACGAGGCCACGTGCTGTGCCGCGCTATGGGAACGCGGGCCTCTGCCCCGTCTCGCGACCGGGCCTGCTGGCTGTGCGACGCGCGCGGGCCGCGCCTGCCGCAGCATGCCGTCGACCCGGCGGATCGCCGGCGTCGCCCACGTCGCCCGACTGTGGGGGGGAGGAGGCCGAGGCCCCCGGTTTCCGTGCTCGCGGGGCACGGAAACCGGGAGGCTGGGCTAGCGAGCGTTGACGGCGTCCTTGAGCTCCTTGCCCATCGTGAACTTCACCGTGCGGGAGGCCCCGATCTCCATCGGCTCACCCGTCTGCGGATTGCGCCCGGTACGAGCCGCGCGCTCGCCCGGCGAGAAGGATCCGAACCCAAGCAACTGCACGGCGTCACCCGCCGCGACGCTGTTCTTGATCGTTTGCAGCATGCTGCCGAGCACCTTGTTGACGGTCTCCTTGGCGACATCGGCATCCTCAGCCACCAGGTCGATGAGCTCCTGCTTGTTCACAACATCATCCTTCCGCCCGGCCCCATGGGGAGCGCGGGAAAGAGGTCCCGAATACGGAACGACAGCCGGGCCGCGCGATCCTGAGCGCCGCCCTCATGCCAACGACTGACCCGCAACAAGATCACGCAACCGTGCATCCCCGATGTCCCCCCACGCCGATGGAATCGGTCCGCGCGCAGAACTACTGATGGCATCGCGCATTGGGTCGTCGCGAGCTACCCGGGCTGATGCCGGTGAGTCGTAAGGCGCCTTCCACTATCGAAATGCCTGATCAGGCAGGTCGTTGAGCACCCGGGCGATGACGGCTTCGTCCCTCATCTCTGCGTGCTGGGAGGGCAGTGGCGCGCAGCGGTCACCATGGAGGGGTGGACGGACACCCGATCGACGTTCCGGGCGTCCTGGACGTCGGACCGACGCCCCGGACGGCGCTTGCCTGGTTGCCGCCGACGGAACTGTGGCAGGCCGTCCAGCGGATCCGGGAGGAGCATGATCCGCAGATCCGCCGCTGGCCGCCGCACGTCAACGTGCTGTTCGGCTTCGTCTCGGAGTCGGACTTCGGGCCCGCGCTCCCGCTGCTGGGCGCCGCTGCGGCCGAGCACACCCTGTTCACCGCGCGTCTGCACGGAGTGCGCCACTTCCCCCACCGCCGCGACGCCACGGTCTGGCTCGACCCGGCGGCCGGCGGCCCCGGCCCGTGGCAGGCGCTCCACAGCTCGCTGGTGGAGCGCTTCCCCCGCTGCCGGGGTCGGGCGGACGGCTTCACACCCCACCTGTCCTTGGGGCGGACCCGGGACCCGCGCCGGCTCGCGCCCGAACTGGCCGCCCGCCTGGGCACCACCTCGGCACCGGTCACCGAACTCACCCTCCTGTCCCGCCGGGGCGACGGCCCGATGCGAGAGCGGTTCACGGTCAAGCTGGGCACGGGCGAGGTCCGGCAGCTGCCACAGCCGTCGGACCTCGGGCCCGCGTGACCACGGGTCTCAGTGCATTCGCGGTTTGATCAGCTGCGGCACTTCCCGGATGCCGCACCAGCCACGGCGCGCATCGACGGTGGCGCACGTTCGGTCGAACGCCACCGGAAAACGGCCTGAAGCTGAGACGTCCCGCTCAATTCGGCCAGCGCAAGTACCAACCGGACGAAATTCAAAACCTCCCGCAACCCGGCTCGTCCACCTCCCCGGCATACAGTGCCTGAACGGGCATTCATGCCAGAGCGGACACACCCGGGACCGCCGGGACGCCCCAACTGCACGGAGCGCGTGCGGCGCGGCACCACAGCCAGCGCCCGACCAGGGTCCGCAGGTGGGGTCGACCGCGACCGCGACACGGCCGGGGAGAGCAGCAGGCCAGGCTCGACAGCGCCCCGGAGGCGCTCGCCTTCTTCCTCGGCCCCCGTCGGCCCGTGGCCGGCAGCGGACAGCCGCACGCCGTGTGGGCGGATGGGTACCGGGCCTCCCTGGCGGGTCAGGACCGGGTCGCCGCCCGCAGCCGCCCGCAGCCCGACGTAGTCCTGGGGACGCAGAGGTCGGCTGGTCACCTGGCGGTGGTCGGCGGCCGATGGGCGCCCCTGGCGCCGGCGATGCCCGGGCGACCGGTCGGTGAGCCCCCGGGGTATGAATCGGCCGGGCCTTGGCCATGGGGACGGCCCCGGGCGGCGCGGTGTGTTTGATCGAGGTAGTTGTTACCAGGCGCTTCCTGCGGCCTGCGCCTTCGGCCCGCCTTGGCTACCAGCTGGTCGGGGTGGTGTCATCTGCCTCGTTCGTCCCGGGCCCGGAGTCGGCTGTGGCTGCCCATGCGGCTATCCGGGCGCCATCCGGATATCTCGTGAGCGGGAGACGCCCGGTGAAGGGTATGTCGTCTCGCACGAGATGACTCGGGACCCATGAGGAGACCAGCGTGTACGCAGTAGTACGGCGGTACGAAGGAGTGACCGATCCTGCGGAGGCAGGGCGCCGAGTGGCCGAGGGATTCCTGCCACTCCTTCGCCAGGTTCCCGGATTCATGGCCTACTACTGGGTTGATGCCGGGGACGGGGTGATGGTCTCCACCAGCGTCTTCGAAGACCAAGCCGGGGCCGAGGAATCGATCCGGAGAGCGGCGGACTTCGTGCGGGACAGCCTCGCGTCACTGCTCCCTAATCCTCCCCACGTCACGGCCGGCCAGGTCGTGGCTGCTGGGTAGCGACCTCCGCAGCGTCCCTCACGGCACTGCGACCAGAGCCCGATTCCTCTGGGAGCGGGATTCGGCAGACGTCGCGACCAGGTGACAGCTATC
The DNA here is from genome assembly GCF_055575795.1 of Kitasatospora sp. NPDC034023. NCBI lineage: Bacteria > Bacillati > Actinomycetota > Actinomycetes > Kitasatosporales > Streptomycetaceae > Kitasatospora > Kitasatospora sp. NPDC034023. The sequence continues at coordinate 14,420 of NZ_JBVIRY010000050.1, read as the reverse complement.
GCGACCGCTCACATCGGCCCTATTGGCGGGCGCACCCGATTCGAAGGGAGCGGAATTCAGTGCGTCCCTGTTCGTGGTGGCTACGACCTGTGACGATGCAAGGTCAGGACAATGGCTGCCCGCCACGACCGGTGCGGCTGACACCCCGCGGCGAAAACGTCATCGGCCCGATCCAGCCCCGACGGACGAGCGCAATCTGAGACGGCAGTGGGGTCACCGGGTCGAGAGCCCTTCCACGCGACCAGTTCTCGAACAACCCCTCGGTCGTCTCGACAGCAGACACCACCATGGTTACCTGGCAGTCCCCGTCATCCCAGGTGTTCCACAGCGCCCAGCCCTCTGGTCGCGGGTCGACACCGATCCGCGCGCACGCGTCCTCGTAGTCCTCATCCACCCCGGCCGGCATGACCCCGGGCTTCAGGACCGCGGCACCGACGAGCCTGACCAGGGGACGGTCCTCATCCACACAGCCGTCGCCGTCGAAGTGGTAACTGCGTAGCACCCGGGCGAGCGCGTTCACGCTCCGCTGGAGCGATGTCGCGTCGTCCGGATCGCGCTCGAACGAGAGCCAGTCCTCGTTGGACGCTTCGACAGTGACTCGGTAGGCGAGGCGCTCGATCTCTCGGAGATAGTCCGATTCGCTGAGCTCAGGTGTGGTCATGGCGCGCAGTCTCGCATCAGGGTGCCCAATGTAGACACGTGTTTTCGACCGTCCCAGGCCGCCGCAACCTTCACTGGTCTCGCTGGATTTCAAGGTCGCTCGGGCATCCTGGCAAGATCCTTCTGGGTCAAGGTGACGTTCGTCGAGGGCTCATGTCTCCAGGGTGCAACTGCCCAAGCCCGCGACGAGGCTGGATGCGGCCGGTCGGCCGACACCGCAGCCGCCGGCCGGGGTGCCGCGTACGGGCCTCGTGCGGCGTTCGGCAGCCGAACTTCGCGTGGTGCCGTCGCCGGCCGCGGTGAGGCGCCTGCGGGCCGACCTCCCCTGGTGCTCAGCCCCTCGGATGACGACTTCGTGGGACGCTCGCGAGGGCGTGGCCTGGTGGCCGCCGGTCATCGCGTGGTGTCGTCCGTTTGTTCAGAGTCGGCGCAGGACGGCGACGACCTTGCCGAGGATGGTGGCGTTGTCGCCGTTGATGGGCTCGTAGGCAGGGTTGTGCGGCAAGAGCCAGGTCCGGCCGGCCTCGCGCTTGAGGCGTTTGACGGTGGCCTCGCCGTCGATCATCGCGGCCACGATGTCGCCGTTCTCGGCGACGGGCTGGCGGCGCACGACGACGGTGTCCCCGTCGGTGATGGCGGCGCCGGTCATCGAGTCGCCGCGTACTTCCAGGGCGAACAGTTGCCCGCCGCCGACGAGCCGGCGGGGCAGGGTGAGCTCGTCCTCGATGTGTTCCTCGGCGAGAATCGGGCCGCCGGCGGCGATGCGGCCGAGCAGCGGAACGATTGCGTCGCGCGGTGCCGGGCGCACGGTGGTGGCCGGGCCGTCGTCGAGGAGGCAGTAGGCGCGGGGGCGGTGCGGGTCCTTGGCGACCAGGCCCAGCTGCTGGAGCCGGGTGAGCTGGTGGGCGACCGAGCTGGAACTGGACAGGCCCACGGCCTGGCCGATCTCGCGGATGGACGGCGGGTACCCGTTGCTGCGGAGGTGGGTGCGGATCGCGTCGATCACCTGCCGCTGGCGCTCGGTGAGGCCGTCCTCGCCGATGCGGACGCCCTTGGGCCGGCCGCGGCGGGCTCGCGCAGGGGTGGTGTCGTCCATCGTCAGGTGCCTTTCGGTCGTTGCGGGGGACTGTATCCCGCCGCGGTGCGGGCGGTCATCCGCCCGGGGCGGGTGACCTGCGCAAACGGGGGCCGTCGGGATGGTGTTGGTGTGTCCGGTCATCGGAAGTCGCGGCTGCGGGCGCCGGGGGCGAGGGTGAGCGAGGTGAGGCGGGTGGCGACGAGGTTGATCGCGCCGTCCTTGCGTTCGGCGGTGCCGTGGACGAGCAGGCCGGCGTTGCCGAGGGCGACGCGGCGCTGGCGCTCCCACACATGGGGCTGGCAGATGATGTTGACGAGACCGGTCTCGTCCTCAAGGGAGATGAACAGGACCCCGCCTGCGGTGGGCGGGCGCTGGCGGTGGGTGACGAGGCCTCCGACGGCCACCGTCGTTCCGGGGATGGCGCTGTGCTTGAAGTCGGCGGCGGTCATGGCGCCGCAGCGGTCGAGGTGCGGGCGGGCGTGCTGGACGGGGTGGGTGGTGGCCGAGGCGCCGGTGGCCCACAGGTCGGCGATGGTCTCCTCGACGGCGGTCATCTCCGGCAGGTCCGCCGGGGCGGTGAGCGCCGGGGCGGTGCCGGGCAGCATGGCGCCGGTGGTCCGGGCGAGCAGTCCTGCGGACCACAGGGCCTGGCGGCGGGTCACCCCTAGGCTCGCGAAGGCACCGGCTGTGGCGAGGGCCTCCAGCACGGGCGCGGGGAGGGCGGTGCGGCGGGCGAAGTCCTCCAGGTCGCAGTAGGGGCGGGCGGCGGCGATCGCGTCTGCGTGCTCCGGGCCCAGTCCGCGCACCGCGGCGAGCCCGAGACGGATCGCGGGCCGGGCAGAGGCCCCTCGCTCTCCCCCGGCACCGCCCGCAGCGCTGCTGGTTTTGATGCTGGGACCGGTGCCCGCCGTGGTGGCTTCGAGGGTGGGAGCGGCGTCGCTGTGGTTGACGTCGACGGGCAGGACGGTGACGCCGTGTCGTTTGGCGTCGGCGACCAGGGTCAGGCCACACGGGAGGCGGCCAAGCGGCTGCGGAACCTGAAGGACGACGGCCGGGCCGGCTGACCCGCGACCGCATGACGTCCGGCCTGACGGCCCTCCGGGTCACCGGTCTGGCTGTCCCCCCGTGCACGGCCGTGTGCCCGGAACTACCGTCGCCATCAGGTCAACGACGCTCCACTCCTCAACCAGGAGATCCCCATGGCAGCTGACGCTGTGCAGGTAGCACCTGATGTATACAAGATCCTCTTCGAGAACGATCGGGTACGGCTTCTCGAGGCCCGACTCCAGCCTGGTGCCACGTCAGCCATGCACCACCATCGTGACAACCTCGTCTACAACCTCGCAGATGGGAAGGTGACCTTCACCGACGAGTCCGGCGAAACCGTCGAGGTCTCGCTCGCGGCTGGCGAGACGATGTGGAGCCCCGCAGTGGACCACTCCACGCACAACACGGGGAACACCGAAGTCCGCTCGCTGCTGTTCGAGTTGAAGTAGCGGCCCGCACAACCGACACGTCAGCCTCAGCGGATGCCCGCCGGTGGTCAACGGTCAACCGAGACCGCGTCCACAACCAGGTCACCGGGCCGGTCGCCCTGTACACGGCCACGCAGTCCCACGACGTGCGCTCCACCAGCTGCAGCGCGGCACATCCGACCGGGTCCGCAACAAGCGCGTCAACGAGCGCACCGGCACGAGGACAAGCTCGCCGCCGCCAGATCGCCGTCTCCACCGGCCCCGCCCCCGAGGCCGCCAACATCATCGACCTCATGGACGCCCTGCGCCGCAGCCTCGACAGCGCCCGCAGGGACAAGGACCAGGACCAGGCCGACGAACCGGCCCCGGCCAAGCCCACACGCCGGGCCCCCGCCGCCCGCGCCGGCCACTCCCCGAAGCAGACCGGCGGGAAGAGAAGCACCTCCGCCAAGACCCCCAACGCCGGCAGCACCAAGACGGCCGCGGCCGAGTCCACGTCGAAGCGCACCGGGGCCACGGGCAAGCGCACCAGCGCGACCGGCAAGCGGCAGCTGTCCCAGCTCACCAAGGCCGAGCTCTACCAGCGCGCCACCGACCTCGACATCCCCCACCGCTCCACCATGACCCGCGGCCAACTCCAGCACGCCCTCGAACACACCACACGACACCGACGCACCGCCTCGTAGAAGGCGGCGCGCACTCGGCAGCCGACGCAGCAGTCCCGCCCCGGGCGGCCTGCAGGGAACGCCGATGTTTGCCCCCGCGAATCGAGGCAACAAGAAGCCCGGGCGGGCGGTGCACGGGCTCGGCCGGCAGACCTCTCTCCCCCCCCCCCGGTCTGCCGGCCGAGCCCAAGGGCCGAAGGTGAATCCGAAGTCCTCGGCGCCAAGCGTGGAGCAGCTCGTGGAGTAGGTGCGCAGCAGGCCGGGGGCCCTGCTGGCGGACTGCGGCGCGTACGGCTGCGACACCCAAACGGAACGCCGCCGAAGGGCGGGGTCTCGACGGCGGCGGTCACTGTGGGCCTCGCACCCGCCAGCGCCGCCGCCCGAGTGCGGCCGCAGTTGTGGCCGGCGGGCAGGGCATGGCGTGCGTGGCCACGGTGGATCTCCGCTCTCCTCGGTGACTGCTGCGAGGACCCGTCAGCCGGCTGCTCCCCGCTCGGGTTCGACTCGGCACCGTGGGTCGATCGGCTGTCGGTCCCGCCCGGCGTTCAGGCGATGCCAGGGCCGGGATCAGGGCGCGACCGGGCCTCCGATCTTGGACCAGGCGCCGTTGGCGCCGGTGTACTCGTAGACGCCGGAGTGGTCGGGGCTGACGCCGTAGAGGTGGTCGTCGGTGGTGACGAAGGCGGCTCCGGGAGCGCCGATGCGGGTCCAGGTCCCGCGCGCGGGGTCGTACTGCTCCATGTCGCCGGTCGCCGCGTCGGTCGCGTAGAGGGTGGTGCGGCTGGTGAAGATGCGGTCGGTCGCGCCGCGGATCTGGTTCCAGTCGCTGTTGGTACCGGTGTACTCGAAGACCCCGTGATGATCGACACTCACCCCGTACAGGTGGTCACCGGTGGCAGCGAAGCCACTGCCGGGGGCGCCGATCCGCGTCCACGTCCGGCGGCTGCGGTCGTAGCGTTCGATGTCGCCGGTGGTCATGTCAGTCGCGTACAGCGTGCTGCCGCTGGTGAAGATGCGGTCGGTCGCGCCGCGGATCTGGTTCCAGTCGCTGTTGGTACCGGTGTACTCGAAGACCCCGTGATGATCGACACTCACCCCGTACAGGTGGTCACCGGTGGCAGCGAAACCACTCCCCGGGCCCCCGATCCGCGTCCACGTCCCGCGCGCACGGTCGTACTGCTCGATGTCACCGGAGGCCGGGTCCGTCGCGTACAGCGTCGTCGCGCTCGTGTAAATCCGGCCGGCGGGGCCGCCGACCTTCGTCCACGCGCCGTCCTTGCCGGTGTACTCCTCGACGGCCGTACGGTCCGGGGCGATCCGGTACAGGTGGCTGCCGGTGGCGGCGACGGTGGGGCCGGCGGCGGCCGCCGTCGGTGCGGCGCCGGGTGCCGCAGGCACGCTCGCGGTCGCGGACGCGGTGCGGCCGGGGACAGGCGCGGGAGCCGCGGCACCATTGGTAGGCGCCGGACCCGGGGCCGACGGCAGGCCGGGGCCCTCTCCGGGCGGCGTCGTTCCCGCGATGGTCGGGACCCCGGACGGGGACGGCAGGTTGGGGTCGGACGGCAGGGAGAGGCCGTCCGGCGAGGCAGTGACCGCGGGCGCGGCGGTGTCCTCGCCGTGCCGGGGCTGCTGGTACCGGTTCGCGACCACCACCGCCGCGAGCAACGCCAGCAGAGCGGCCCACTGCGCCGGGGTCGCCAGCGCCTCCAACCGCCGGCGGTACGTGGCCGGGAGCCGTCCGCTCCGCCGACCAGCCCGGGGGACGGCACTGCAGGGGCCGTTCTTGAAGCCGGCGCCACCGGAACGGAGGTGGAGGCGGCCGGAGCGGCACGGGGACGGGATTCGGCCTCAGGCCGGGCGGGAGAAAGGACCCTGGTTGCGGATCCGGCAGCAGAGGCGGCGGCGGGCTTGGCCGAGGATCCTGCACCTGGCCCGTGGCCGGGCTCAGCGGCGGCCCCGGCGTCAGGTTCAGGCCGGCCCGAGCAGTCCTGCGACGGCGGCCGGACCTGGAACAGCTTCCTTGACCGGCGGTACGTGGGCCCTGGCGGCTGGTACACCCTGCCGACGAAGTACGACGACGGAGGCGTGTGGTACCGCGCCTGCTCAGCCGCCGAATGGGCGGGCAGCCCGTACGCGAACCCCCAATGGGGCTACAACATCGCCTGCACCAACTGGTACTGACCCGATCCCCGGGACGGCCCGCCGAATCCGGCGGGCCGTCCCGGCTTGCCGGGCACCAGCCCGGCGCCACGGGGCGGGTGTATGAGGCAGGGCCTCGCCGCGCATCCTGATCGGGACACCCACCCGGGTTCAACGACGCCGCCCCCCGGGGCACGAGGACGACAGCGACGGCCGCTGGGAACAGCGGGCTACCTACGGGCCACCCGTGCGGTGCTCCCCGGCCCGAATTCAGGCAGCGTGCAGGACGTCCGACAACGCGGTCTGCTGCCCGGCCAGCTTCCCGCCCTCGTGGGCCCTGTCCTGCCAGTTCCGGCGTGAGGGGATCGGGCCATGCAGGCGCAGACACGAGATTTCATGATCAAAATCCCTGGAAGGGGTCCGTGGCTGCCTATCCGTCAGCCCAGAAGCCCTACACGCCAGCCATGCCCTGAGAAGCCGCCCAAGTGGCCTTTCTGTGCCTCACTTTTCAGGCTTGCACATGTCAACGATCCGCATATGACGCGACTGTCCCCATTTGCGGTAGGACACCCGACTTGCACGGACATCGTGCTGGCCCGCCGGACGGAAGCGTAAACGCCGTTTACATCACAGAGCCTCCCTGCGAGCCACCCGCCGACGACTGCGCCACGCCCGGCGTGTAAACGCCGTTTACACCGCCCCGGTCCGGCGAGGACAGAACGGCCTGGGCACCTTCACGGTGCCCAGGCCGTCGGTCATAACCCGTGCTGATCAGCCGCCCGCCGTCCGTTCCGGTGCGTACTCATCAAGCCGGTCCAGCACCTTGGTGGCGACAACCCTCAGCTCGTCGGGCTGGAGGAAGCGGCAGAGCCAGGTCGCCACTCCCTCGAGGTCGCGCCAGTCGGGCACCCCGGTCGCAGTTGGCGGAACCGTCGTCCCGCCGGCCTGCTGAGCCTGCCGGACCATGTCTGCGGGGAACTCCTCCGCCGAATACGCGATGCGGTCGCTCGCATCGATGCCGGCGTCGCGCTGGTCCGGTAGGCCGGAGGTGTAAACGCCGTTTACACCCGGAGGCTGTTCCGATGAGCTGCCGTCCTGGAGCTGGGGCGCAGTCGTCCTGTAAACGCCGTTTACACCGTCACCGGCGCGGTGGTTCCCGGCGGCAGGTGCCGAGGGGCGATCGCTCGCCTGCTCCCCCGCCGGACGGTCCGCGCGCTTGGCCGTCCGCGCCGCCTTCGCGGCCTGCTTCTCGGCGGCCGCCTGCTTCGCGGCCTCGGCCCGCTCGAGTTGCTCGGCCGGGGTGATTCTCCCTGACCGGGCTTCAGCCCCGATCCTGCGCGCGTCCTCGACGGCCAGCTCTCCGGTTCCTGTCTGCTCCTGAAGCTCCGGAGAGAGGTGGAGCAGGGCCAGCCGCTGTCCGACCCAGGCACGGGACTTGCCCAGCGCCCGCGCGACGGCGGCCTGGTTGCCCTCGTAGACCGTGTTCAGCAGCTGCTCGATCGCCTGGGCCTCTTCGAACGGCGACACGTCCTCGCGGTGCGCGTTGGCGATCAGAGCCGCCTCGACCATGTCCGAGGCACGCGAGACCAAGTCGTCGTTGAGGTCCACACGAAGGGTCTTGAGCCCAGCCTGCTGCGCGGCCCGCAGACGCCGGTTTCCATCGAGAGCGACGAAGTCCGCCTCGCCGATCGCATCCGACTGGTCCGGGTGCGCGTCGAGGAACGCGCCTCGGCTCACCACGGTGACGGGGACGATCTGCCGACGGGCCAGGCTCTCGGCGAGCTCACCGATCGACTCCCTGTCGAAGGTCTTCCGGGGGTTGAGCGGGTTGAAAACGATCGACGACACCGGTGCCGACGACGCACGCCGCACCCGGCCCGTCGCGTCCAGCGCCTCGCTGCGCGCTCGCACCTCGTCCCCGCGTGCGGCGCCTTGAGCCAGCGCCCCGAACGACCCGCCGCCGCCCTGCAGCTTCTTGGCGATGCTCACGAGAGCCTCCGTCGGATCTCGCGCATGCGCTGTGCCTGGATGGATGTGGGTGCGTACATGAGCAGCGGCTGCTTGACGTGGACGGCCTCGCGCTGTTCCTTGAGGTCGGGGACGACGGAGACGACGGGCGGTGTGCCCAGGGACTGCCAGTTGTCGAGGGAGTGGGTGGCGACGTAGCCCTTGCGCTTGTCGAACTTGTTGACGACGAGTCCGAGCCGGTCGATGTCGACCTCGTAGTCGAGGCTGACGGTGCGGATCTGGCTGTCGAGCATGGCGTAGGCGTCGGCGGAGGAGTCCTCAGCCTCCACAGGGACGAGGACGCCGGAGGTGCCGGGTGCCTCGTTCTTGCGGCGGTGCCCGTAATAGAGACCGGCGTCCATCGCCAGTCCGAGGTTCGGCGGGGCGTCGATCACGATGACGTCGAAGTGCTCTTCGAGCGGGGCGAGGGCGCGCTGGAGGCTGGTCTCGCGGGGGCCGCGGACGGATCCCAGGCGGGAGTCGAGCAGGAACGCATCGAAGCTTGAGGGCAGCAGGCTGAGGCGGCCTTCGAAGTGGTCCGGCTCGATGGCCACGACCTGGTCGAGCAGTGAGCCGACGACGCGGTCCCGGTCGACCATGTGGGTCACCAGGCTCTCTTCACCCGGCGGGGTCTGCTTGACGCCGAGCTGAGACGTCAGGTGGCCCTGCGGGTCGTAGTCGACGAGCAGGGTGCGCAGCCCGGGCAGGGCAGGCAGCTTCGAAGCGCCTGTGCTGGCGGGCAGGCCGAGCGCTATGGCCTGGCCTGTCCCGGCGGCGATGGTGGTCTTGCCGACTCCGCCCTTCTGGTTGCAGACGACGATCCGCCGGGTGTACTTGGGGATCGCCAGCTCGGCCAGGGAGACGTTGTGTGAGTCGATCCACACGCGGATCGCCTGGGCGAGGCCCTGGACGAAGGAGATCCCACGACCGGCGCAGTCCTCCTTGAACTCGTCGTACAGGCCGGGGGGGAGCCAGGTGTTCCAGCTCTCGGCCCCGGACGTGTCAACGGTCGGGTTGTCCGTGGCCGGCCGGACACGCCACTGCTCGACAGCCTGGGCGACAGCGTCCTGCATGTCGATCCCGAGCTGCGCCGACCGGGTCTTGAGTTCCTGACGGAGGGCTACGGGAAGCTTCGACGCAACCTTTTCCCGCCCGCCTCCAGAGTTTTGAGTCATCATGGCGTCACCATAGTGGCGCCATGCTGGTTTAGGCACATCCTGCGGCCGTGTGTCTTCGGGCTTCTCTTCCGCCCGGGTGTAAACGGCGTTTACACCCGAGCTCACGGTGAGGCCCGTGACACTGCGGCCTGTACGCTCACGTCGCCCGGTCCTTGGAGCACAGGGATCCGACCGGCCAGGGCTCTTGACCCGGTGGCAGCCCGCGGCATGGGTCCCGGAAGACCCCCGCCGTACAGGGGCTATGACTCCGGCCCCGAAAACACGGAAGGGCCTGCTTCCTTGGCTCGACGCCGAGGAGGCAGGCCCTTCGCTGTGTCGGCGATCGGATCCAGGCCTGCCGAGGAGAGTCACTCCCCACCCATCACCGCTAGCCGTTCATGGGCGGGGCCATACCTGGGAGAGGCTCCACCAGCGGTTCCACTCCTTGCTGGGCAGTGAATGCCACAGGTCCAGCCGGTCGTGCAGCAGAGCAACTGTCAAGACCTGTGGATGAGGCGGGGATGGCCCGTCCCACGCCGGCGGGGTCTCCTGGGGGATGGGCTTGAGTCTCCAGTAGGGGGAGACGCGAAGGTGGGGGCATGGACGACGACGCGCTGTACACGATCGGAGCGTTGGCCCGGCGGACCGGGCTGACGGTGAAGACCATCCGGTTCTACTCCGACACCGGGATCGTGCCGTCGACTGACCGCAGCCCGGCTGGCTACCGGCTCTATGGCCTCCATGCGCTCGCGCGCCTGGACCTCGTGCGAACACTGCGTGACCTGGGAGTCGACCTTGCCGGCATCCGGCAGGTGCTGGACCGGGAGATCTCGGTTCCTGAGGTCGCGGCAGCGCATGCCGACGCCCTGGACGTGCAGATCCGCACCCTACGGCTGCGCCGCGCGGTACTGCGAGCGGTAGCCAAGCGGGGCTCCACCCCTGAGGAGACGGACCTCATGCACAAGCTCGCGAAACTCTCCGACGACGAGCGCCGACGCCTCGTCAACGACTTCATCGACGACACCTTCGGCGGCCTGGACGCCAACCCCGACTTCGTGGACATGATGCGCTCGGCCATGCCCGACCTGCCGGACGACCCCGAACCGGATCAGGTCGAAGCATGGGTGGAACTCGCCGAACTCACCCAGGACCCGGACTTCCGCACCGCGGTGCGCCGGATGGCACAGCACCAGGCAGCCGAACGCGCCCAGGGCGACACCACCGGACTGCACCACGACCTCACCGAGACGGTCCGCGAACAGGTCGGGCACGCCCTCACGGCCGGCATCGCCCCCACCTCCGCCGCGGCAGCACCCATCATCGACGCCCTCACCGCCCGCTACGCCCAGGTCTTCGGCCGCGCCGACGACACTGACCTGCGCCGCTGGCTGTCGACACGCCTGGAGGTCGCCAACGACTCGCGCGCGGAACGCTACTGGCACCTCCTGGCCGTCATCAACGGATGGCCCGCCCCGACAAGCCTCGCGCCGGTGTTCGCCTGGTTCATCGAGGCCCTGCGCGCCGGTTTCGAGCAGTAGCGCGCTGCCGTGTGCGCCCCGCAGCGGCCCTCGAGGTGCTGAGACAATCAGGCCGCGAGGCCCCCTGGGGCGCTCCACGAGCCGGCCACGTTCGAAGCGTGCTCCGGCGCGGACGAACGGGACGAGGTGGGCGCCGTTGACGGCCCGCCAGCGGGCCTGGACGGACTCGACAAGCTTGAACACCATCGCCCGCCCGGCGGCACGGGAGCCGGCGCCTTTGCTGACCTTCGTGCGATGGCGGACGGTGGCGAAGGTCGACTCGATCGGGTAGGTGGTCCGCAGATGGATCCAGATGAGGCTGACGGTGGCGAGGGTGCTGGTCCAGTTGCCGGCGTGGTGAGCGGCGCGGTCGTCCACGTACGCGGCCGCACCCGACTTGGTACTGGTGACCAGGATCGAGCCGCCCACCGCGAGCCTTGTTCCGGCACGCCCGTGTCCCGCGAGCAACATGTCTCACAGGACTAGTGCAGCGCCGCGTTGATCCTTCGGGGGTTCATGCCGCTTTGAGTGGGCTGCCGTCGTAGATCCAGCGGTAGGGCTTGGCGTCGTGCTCGTCGTAGGCCGAGACGAAGGTGGCGCTCGACGATGCCGCCGAAGGGAACCCGCGCCGCACGACATACTCCCGGCGGATTACTCCGGTACCTCGCGGGGCTACGAACGACATCAGAGTGTTTGCATCCACCGGCCGACGCGACAGAGGAGCTGCGGAACCTAGCGTCGATCCCATGAAACGCAATCGCCGTATCAGCGCTGTCGCGGCGCTGGCGCTCGCCGCCATCGTCGCCGGAACCGGCGCCGGGTTCGCCGCCACGACCACACCGTCGGCCACACCGGTGGCCACGCACGCGTTCGACACCGCACCGGCCACGGCCACGGCCACCGCGCCCACACGGTCCTTCCAAGGCACCCTCCCCGCGCCGACCGGCCCCTACGCCGCCGGCAAGGAGGTCATCCACCTCACCGACGCGAACCGTCCCGACCCGTGGGTGCCGTCATCCGGCCCCCGCCAACTGACCGTCACGATGATCTACCCGGCCGTCCCCGGGACCGGGACGCCGGCCCCTTACATGACCCTCGGCGAGGCAGCCGGAATCCTCCAGCGCCAGAAGACGCCGGCGAGCTCCGGCGTCACCCCGCAGACCCTTGCCGGCGTCACCACCCACGCCTTCGACGGCGCGCGGCCGCAGAGGGGCAAGTATCCGCTGGTGGTCCTCTCAGCCGCGCACGAGAACCCGCGCATGACGCTCACCGCGCTCGCGACCGACCTGGCCAGCCACGGCTACGTCGTCGCGCTCGTCGGCCACACCAACGAGGACAGCGGCGAGACGCTGGCGAACGGCCAGACGTCGTCGTGCGTGATCTGCGACAACCCGGCGCTCAACCTCGACTCCGTCGTCGCCAGCCGCGCGACGGACGTGTCCTTCGTGATCGACCAGTTGACGCACGGCAATACCGCGTGGCGCCTGGCCCACCTCATCGACAAGCACCAGATCGGCATGGCCGGACACTCCCTCGGCGGAGCGTCCGCCGCCGCCGCGATGATCGCCGACCCGCGAGTACGGGCCGGAGTGAACATGGACGGCACCTTCCACCCGACCCCGATGCCCGGCCAGATCAACCGGCCGTTCCTCATGCTGGGCACGGCCGAAAACCACTCGGCCGGCGGCCACAACACCACGTGGGAGCAGGCATGGGCCGCCCTCGGCGGCTACAAGGAGTGGCTGACGGTCACCGACGCCGACCACTTCGACTTCAGCGACCTGGACCTGCTTAAGAAGCAGGCCGGGTTCCCGACGCAGGGCCTCTCCCCGGAACGCGGGCTGGTGATCACCCGCGAGTACGTGACGGCGTTCTTCGACCGGACGCTGAAGGGGATCCACAGTCCGCTGCTGGACGGCCCCTCGCCGAACAATCCGGAAGTACTCTTCCAGCACTAGCCAGGCGCTAGCAGCGAGGCCTACTCGTATCGGGTCCCCCGGCGTTGTCGCTTTCCTGTCGCCTCGGGGTCGCTGCTGGCGTGATGGACGTCACCGTCCCCAGGGATGCGTTAGGCAGCAGCCGCCTGACCGCTTGGGCGGGGTCCTGCGCCCGTGTTACGCACTGGGCACGTAGACGTTCGATCTCCAGGTGCTGAGCGGCGAGCCGGGAGAGGGCCAGCTGTCGGAATGCCATGAGTTCCTTGAGCTGCTTCTCCTGGGCTTGGAGGCGCTGGGCCAGGACGGCGTTGGCGTCCTTCAAGCGGGCAATCCGGGAGTCTCGCGGGTCCGGGGTCCCTCCTGCGCCCTGCGTCGCCTTGAGTCGGCGAGTGACCTCCGCGGCGAGGTGCCGGTAGGGACCCGGTCTGGTGGTGCCGTCGGGGTTCTTCTTCGGGTAGAAGGCGGTACGGGTGACGCCGGCTTCGGCAGCCAGGGTCTTGGGATCGCACCGGCCGCCCTCTGGTACTTCGCCGCGAAGAAAGTCGGTCCATGGCCGAGCGGATCGCGTGTTCGTTGCGGGAGCGGGTCTGTTCGGTGATCCGGGCCATCTCACACCCCGTTCTTGTGGGCGGTGTCGATGGCTTCCAGGACGCGCATATCGCGGTCGAGTTCCTGCTGCAGCCGGCTCTTCTCCACTCGCTGGCTGCGGCCGATCGCGGCGATGAACGCCTTCTTGTTCTCGGCGCCGGCGGCCCAGACCGGCCGGTGGCAGGCATGGTGGGTGGCCTGCGGGCAGCGCGCGGCGTCGCACATCCCCACCAGGGGCCGGTCGGCGGCCGGTGTACCGGCCGGCTTGAGGCACAGGGCCTTGGCGGGGTCGGCGAACCAGCAAGTAGCCAGCAGTAGTTCGCGGTGCCCAGATGCAGGGTCTTCGCGCGCCAGGCCAGGAGGTTCAGTACCTCCTGGTCTCCGCGCTTGGTGGCCGGCGCTCCGGGTTCAGCGCCGGTGTGGGTGTCGACGAAGGCGAAGAAGTCGAGCAGGCTCTTGGCGCCGGGGCCGGCGGGCATCCGGCCGGCCTTGTGGTCCTGCCAGACCTGCCAGGTGAGGTCCCTGTTGCGTTCGGCCTCCAGCTTGCCGACCTCGGCGAGGAGGGAGGCCTGGGCGCCACCGGGCCGGGCTAATGGTGGAGTCGGGTATCGGAACTGTCCGTTGCGACATGAGGTCGCTTGTGTTGAGTGAAGACGTCGAAGGAGGTTCGACTGAGGTCGAAGACGTAGTCCGGGCCGTATCCGTGGCCTGTCCCTACCCCGACATGCGTGGCTGGGTCCTGCTCAGCCGGGTGTGAAGCTCGGGGGAAAGCCCAAGAGTCTCCGTTCCGCCCGGGGGCCACAGGCGATGGGAAGGCTGGGTATGGGGTGAATACCAGTGAATCCTTGCTGATGCCTCGTAATTCCAACGCTTTGTAGCGGTATGTATCACAAGGTGACAGGGGCCCGTCGTTGAAAGGCGACAGGTGGCGGCCAAAGACTGATTTTGGTCGCGTGGATACCACCGCCCTCGGGGTATAGAGGACACCCAACCCCAGCCGCACCTCACACATGCGGAACATGGAAACCCCGCTAGAGTCCGAGACGGGCGCAGTGCGCGAACGTAACGGTAAGCCGATCGTAAGAGGGGCCTAATTCTCTGGCGGGACAGGATGCCCAAGAAGCTAACGCCGGCTGCCGAAAGGCAACACGAAACGCAAGGCAGACATGACCGACTCTCTCCTGTCGGATGCCCCGT
>NZ_JBVIRY010000049.1:0-47807 GCF_055575795.1 Kitasatospora sp. NPDC034023 | reverse complement strand
CCCTCGGCATGCCCAACGTCCCACGGCAGCCCCACAACCCCCGACACAGGGATCACCCCAGATCAGCCGACGCGAACCGAAACACGGAGGCTAGGCCCCGTTCGCAGGTCTCCGCCATCCACACCCTGAACTGGGCATCTGGGTAGGCCGGGTTGATCCCGATCTCCCCCTTCGGTGAGGTTCCGTTGAACGGCGTGGCCATGCGCTCGGTGTTCCAGTAGGCCCACGCCTCAAGGGCCTTGGCCTGCTCGAAGCAGTGGTAGAGCTGCGGATAGCGGTCGAGGATTCGGACCTCACGAAAGAGCAGCTGTCCGAGGAGATTCGGGGCTTCCTTCGTCAGGGTGCTCAGGTTCGCGGAGCGGAAGGAGAAGGCAGTGGTGTCCTGATGCGGAGCCAAAGAAGTGGCGGCGAAGAGATGGGACATGCGACGCCGGACGTAGCCGGCGACCGAGGTCGTCAGGCCGGCTTCGATGCGGGCTACGAGGTCGAGGAGCCGGGCATGATCTGGGTAGAACCGCCCGAGGTCGAAGAGGACACCCATGCCGGTCACGGCAGAGAAGGCGAGGTCCTTGTAGAGGTGGTTGTTCATCTCCCCGCGGTCGGCGTACTCCATGGTCTGCCGACTGGTGGAGTGAAGCATTAGGTACTCGGCGACAGTCTCGAAGTACAGGTATCCGAGGTAGGGCAGGACTGGGACGGTCGCGGCGAGTGCGTTGACGAAGGGCTGGTCGGGCGTCGCCCGGCCACTTGCGTGGCGCAGCAGGGTGTCCAGGAACGGGGCGGCGACGCGCACCCGGTCCACGACGGACCGGGTGATCTGGTCGTCCTCGGCGGCGGTGAGGACATGCCGGACCGCCTGGTGGGTGCGCAGGTGGACGCCGCCCAGACGCAGGTAGTCCAAGCCCTTGGCCGGCATCGGGCCGCGCGGGGTGACCTCGATGACCAGCGGTGTGCTGTCGCGGCGGCTGGTCAGGGTACTGCGGCTCTCCAGTAGGTGAGAGCCGAGGTTGTGGGGCCGCAGCCCGCCGTTGGGCACCGGGGTGAGCGGTGAGCCGTAGACGGCGCCGACCAGGCAGCCGGTGGAGGCGAGCAGGTGGCCGCTGGAGCGGACGGAGTCCAGGGAGCGGGTCAGGTGGAGGAGGTGGATTGGGGTGCCGGCGGCGAGCGAGCGGAGCATGGCGTTGTCGCGCAACAGCTGCCCGTTGGGTGCCTGTTCGAGGCGTCGGCGCCAGTCGGCCTCGGTGTTGGCAAGTCCGGCGGGTGCCGGGCGACCGGCTGGGGAGTTGTAGTCGGTGTGGGCCAGGGCCCAGTCGGCGTGCACGGGTGTTCTCCTACTCGGGCATCACGGCATGGAACGCGTGCTCCATGGCCTGGGTATCGGTGGCGCCGTCGAGGCGGGCCTGCTCGCTGTGGACCACCAGGTTGTGGGCGAGCGGCGGGAGCCAGACGGGAATCGGGAGACGGAGGTAGCTGAGGTCGGGCCACCAACGGGAGATGGGCAACCGGTAGCGGTCGAGCGCGTCGGCGGCCTTGAGGAGGTCCGCCGCGTCTCGATGTCGCCCATAGGCACCTGCTTGGTCGTCGGTGAACGCGTGATGGGGGACGTCGTGGAGCGCGACCGCGGTGATCGCCTCTGCGGTGGGCTCGGTGCCGAAGGCGGCGCCCACGACAGTGACGCTGGCGGCGAGCCAGTCGGCGGCACGCTGGCCGTGGTCGGGATCGGCGCGGTCGTGATGGCGTCGGCAGTCGTGACAGGCGGCTGCGGCGGCGAGGGCTCGCGCGCGCCCGGGGGCCAGGCCGTGGTGGCTGGCGAGGAGCTGGACGAGGGCGGCGACGCGCGCGCCGTGCCGGGCACCATGGATGGAGTCGGCCGCTCCCCTGCGGGCGAACCAGGAGGCTTCGGGTACCAGCAGGAGCGGGCGATGTGGCATGGTGGCCCGGACACCCGGACCGGGGGGACGGTTGCGGGCGACCCAGGCCAGCGTCGCCCGGTCCATGTATTGGTGGTCCGGCAGCCGGCCCGTCTCGGCCAGCTCGCGTAGTGACGCGGTCCCGGGCTGTGGTGTCGGTGTGATCATGAAGGGCTTCCTCACGTGGGATCGGGTGCGATGGGCGTCACGCTGGGCGTAGTGGTGCTGACGATGGGAAACCGGCCTGGGGAGCTGCTGGCTCTCCTGGACTCGGTCGAGGCGCAGGAGGGCGGCGGCAGCGGCGTTCGGACCGTGGTGCTGGGGCAGGGCATTAAGCTGCCCGAGCTGCCGGCGTGGGTGGATGCGGTGGAGCTCCCGGAGAATCTGGGCATCCCCGGCGGCCGGAACGCCGGCGTGGAGCGGCTGCGTGAGCTGGGCGGTACGGATGTGCTGGTGGTCCTCGACGACGACGGCTTGCTGCCCCGCACCGACACCTTCCAGCTGATCCGGGAGGCGTTCGAGCAGGAGCAGCAGCTGGGCATCGTCAGTTTCCGGATCGCGGACGAGACCGGGTTCACCCAGCGCCGGCACGTCCCGCGCCTCGGTGCCTCTGACCCGATGCTGTCGGGTGAGGTCACCACGTTCCTCGGCGGCGGCCACGCCATCCGCATGTCCGTGATCGACCAGGTCGGGCTGTTCCCCGCGCAGTTCTTCTATGCGCACGAGGAGACCGACTTCGCCTGGCGGGCCCTGGACGCCGGCTGGCGGATCGACTACCGCGCCGACATGATCCTTCAGCACCCCCGCACCGACCCGGCCCGGCATGCCGCCTACTACCGGATGACCGCCCGCAATCGGGTCTGGCTGGCCAAGCGCCACCTGCCCGCACCCCTGGTGCCGATCTACCTCACCTCCTGGGCCGCTTACACGCTGCTGCGTCGGCCGCCGATGTCTGGGCTGAAGGCGTGGTGGTCCGGGTTCTTCGAGGGCGTTCGCGTTCCGTGTCCTCCGCGCCGTCCGATGCGGTGGAGCACGGTGTGGCGGATGGCGAAGCTGGGCCGGCCGCCGGTCTTCTGACAGCCGGCCCGGTGCCGTTGTCGGTCAGGACCAGACGGAGTGGAGGGCGTCGATGACGCGCTGCACATCTGCGCCGCTCATGGCCGGGTAGCAGGGCAGAGATAGCTGCCGGGCCGCGACCTGCTCGGTGACCGGCAGGTGACTCTCCAGGTACCGGTACGCGGCGAGGCGGTGGACCGGCTTGAAATGCACGCTGGTGCCGACCCCGTGGACCTCGCGCAGCGTGTCGGCCACCGTGTCCCTGGTCCGGGCGCCGGTGGGCTCGATCAGCACCGGGTAGAGGAACCAGCCGTGCCGGACGCCATCGAGGACCGTCGGCAGCCGCAGCCCGGGCAGGCCGGCCAGCGACCGGTCGTAGGACGCGGCGATCCGGGCCCGGCTCCCGGTGAAGTCGGGCAGCTTCCGGAACTGCTGGAGGCCGACCGCGGCCGTGATGTCGGGCATCGTGAACTTCAGGCCCGGCACCGTGACCTCGTAGTCGGCAGTGCGCTGCGTGCCGTGCCGCTGCCACACCGAGCTGTCGATGCCGTGCCGGCCCAGAAGACGGGCCCGCTGGACGAGGTCTCCGCGCCCGACGATCATGCCACCCTCGCCCGTCGTCATGACCTTGTTCGCGTAGAACGAGAACACCGCCAGGTCACCGACGCTGCCTGCCCGCGCGCCGTCGCGCCAGGCGTGCAGGGCGTGCGCGGCGTCCTCGATCAGCAGCAGCCCGTGCTCGTCAGCGAGCTTGCGGAACGCCGCGAGGTCGCACGGCTGGCCGCCGTAGTGCATGACCACGATCGCCCGGGTTCGGGGGGTGATCGCCTCCTCGGCCGCCGCCGGGTCGAGGTTGAAAGTGACCGGGTCGACCTCGGCGAACACCGGGATGCCGCCCGCCTGGATGATCGCATTCGGGGCCGCGCAGAACGTGAAACTCGCAGTGATCACCTCATCTCCGGCCCGCAAGCCGGCCGCCAGGAACGCCAGATGCAGGGCGGCCGTACAGGAGGAGACCGCGAACGCGTCCTCCACCCCGAGCGCCTCCCTCACCTCCTGCTCGAACCGGGCCGCCTTCGGCCCGGCGGTCAGCCAGCCCGAGCGCAGCGTGTCCAGGACTTCGGCCTCCTCCTCCTGCCCGAGGGAGGGCCGGTTCCACGGCAGGAACGGTGCGGCGGTCGTTGTCACGGAATCTCCCATGCGGCGGCGTACTCCGCCCCGTAGCCGCGGCATTCGCGGGTACGCAGGCTCCGTACCTTGCCTGCGGTGAAGGCGGCCACCAGACCCCGGTGGTTGTCGTACTGGGCCTGCCCGGGGTCGGTGATCACACCGGTCAGCATCAGATCGGCGATCTCACGGACTCCGTCCTTGAGGCTCGTCGCACAGGCGCCGGGCATCGCCTTCTCGAGGCGGGCGAAGGACACCCGGTAGTCGCGGGCATCAGCCTCGTCCCGCTCCGGGCCCCGCTGGATCACCGCACCGGGGACCACGGCGGCGACCGTGGCGGCGATCTCGGCGATGGTGTGGTTCTCCTCGTCGCTACCGACGTTCCACGCACCGCCCATCCGCTGCTCCAGCACCCCAGTCAGGACCCGGGCGACGTCGCCGACGTGGACCAAGGGGCGGCGCTGCGCACCGCCGTTGAGCGGAATTCGTCCGGTGGCGGCGGCCCGGGAGGCCATGGAGTTCACGACGGAGTCCAGGCGCTGGCGCGGGGAGGACCCGTGCACGGTCGCAAGCCGAAGGCTCGTCAGCGTGGTGCTCTCGCCCAGGACCTCGGGCAGTCGTCGCTCAGCAAGGACCTTGGTCCGGGCGTAGATGCCCAGCGGGTTCGGCTCGGTGTCCTCGTCCACAGTGCCGTCGTGCATGCCGTAGACGCTGCACGAGGAGAAGAACACGTAGTGGCCAACGCCGGCGGCCGCAGCGGCCTGCGCGGCGATCATCGGGGAGGCGTAGTTGAGTTCCACGGCCAGTTCCGCGTCCACCTGGCTGGCCGGCTCGCCGACGATGCCACCGAGGTGCACGACGGCATCAGCCCCGGCGCAGGCCTGGGCCAGGAGTTCGGGGTCGCGCAGGTCCCCGTTGATGAAGCGGACGGCGGTGGGAAGGAGCCGGCCGGGGTCGTCGTCGCGGTTGTAGATCAGCCCGTCGACCACGGTGACATTGTGGCCGCGCGAGGCGAGGTGATGGGAGGCGACGGAGCCGAGGTATCCGGCTCCGCCGAGCAGCACGACACGCATGAGGAGGTGTCCCTTCGGTCAGGCAGCCAGCACGGCTGCGGTGGTGGTGGCGGGGGAGGAGAACCAGTCCGGGACGGCGCTGGGCGTGGACTTGAGCCACGCCACGTAGCGATCGATGCCATCCGCGAGGCTGATGGTGGGGCGCCAGCCGAGCAGGTCGGCTCCCCGGCGGGTGTCGGCGTAGCCACCCCGCGGGTCGCCCTCAGGCATCGGCGTCTCCACGAACGCCGCCTCGGGGTAGCGGGCGGCGATCAGGTGGGCGATCTCTCGGACCGAGGTCGGGATACCGGTGCCGACGTTGATCGTCTGGCCGGCGGCCTGATCGGCGACCAGGGCGAGGATGGTGGCGTGCGCGATGTCCTCCACGTGGACCATGTCACGCACCTGCCTGCCGCCGCCGTTGAGCCTCATCGGCTGCCCGGCCTCGGCGGACATGGCCAGCCACGGCACCATCCACGAGTGCGACCCGGGCTTCGGTACCTGCGGGTCGCCGTACACCGAGAAGTACCGCACGATCGAGTACCCCGTGCCGGTGCCGCCGAGCATCAGCCGGACCTGGTTCTCGCCCCACAGCTTCGTGTTCGCGTAGACCGAGATCGGCGTCAGCGACTGCTCCTCGGTGAACTGCGGCACGCTACCCGGGGCTCCGTCGCCGTAGACAGAGGCGGACGAGACGAACACCAGGCGCTTCACCGGTGACTCCACCACCGCGTCCAGGACGGTCTGTGTGCCATGCACGTTGGCGGCGAACGCGGTGTCGGGTCGGCGCGTGCAGGCGGCGACGTCGGCGAAAGCTGCGGCGTGGATGACGAAGTCCGTGCGACTGACGAGCCAACTCACCGTGGCCCGCTCACGCACATCACCGAGCACGACGTGGGCCGCGTGCTGGTCCACCTCGAACCGGTCCCGCACCGGGTGCGGGTAGGCGTCGAACCGGTCCAGGACGGTCGGCTTGGCGCCGTGCGCGGCGAGCTGGGCGACAATGCGGCTGCCGACCAGCCCGCCGCCGCCGGTCACGAGCACGCTGGCCCCCTCCAGTTCGCGCAGTCGCGGATCGGAATACACGTCAGCCATGAGGGATCTCCTCCGAAGTGCGGGTTGGTGCCATCAGTGAAGCGCCGGGCCGCGCGTCGGCGGTACGGTGATGGCCCTCCCATCCCGTTCAATCCATTCAAGATCGATTACGGGGGTGCTAGTTGACGGCGAGTAAGACACCGAACCAGCGGCTGGTGGCCGTCATCGACGAAGCTGGGTGTACATACCAAGCCCTGGCCAAGGCCGTGCGGTTAGTCGCCGCCGAAGCTGGGGAGACATTGCGCACCGCTCCTTCGGCCGTCCACTCATGGGTCGCTGGTGGTACCCCAACTGGCAGAACCGCGGCCTACATTGCCGAAGCGCTCACCAGAATGGTGAAGCGGAAGGTAACGCTCTCCGAGATCGGTCTAGGCTGCGACGGCATCGGGGAGGCCATGACCCCGGACCCTCTGGCCACCGCTGCCGACCTCGGGAGGCTTGTCATGAATCGTCGCCGAGACTTCCTCGCTCTCGCCTTCTCCACCGCATCCGTGGGGCTGTCGCTCACCTACGACCACCGAGCTGCCGCTGCCACCCTCCGGGCGGCCATCGGAGGCGGCCGCGCCGGCGCCGGCGAGGTGGCTACCGTGAGGACGCTCACCGAGACCTTCCGCAGCGCCGACGACAGGCTCGGCGGCGGCCACGGCTTGTCCACGGCGACGGCCTACCTGACCGACACCGTCTTGCCGATGCTCCAAGCCGCCTACCCGTCCGAGGACGTGAGGCGCAGCGCGTTCGGCGCGGCGGCCGAGCTGGCCACCCTCGTAGGCTGGAAGTTGCATGACCTCGGCCGTGAAGGCGCCGCCCAGCGGTACTACCTGCTTGGCTTCCAACTCGCCTGTGAGGCCGACCCGGCCGGCCACAGCGCCTGGATGATGCGCGCCCTCACACACCAGGCCCTCGACCTGAACCAGCCGTTCCACACCGTGGAGCTGGCCGAAGCCGCACTCGCGCGGGCCCGCGGGAACGTGGACCGCGGCACTGAGGCTCTCCTGCTGGTGACAGCCGCCCGTGCGTACGGAGCGAGCGACCGAGGCAGAGATGCCGCGCGGGCGCTCCTTGCCGCCGAGGACGCCCTGCTCGCCGGAGACGGCATCGTCCCCGGCTACGCCGCCGCCTCAGGTCCCGTCGCCTCGACCGTGGCATCGCATACCGGCAGGACCCTGACTGCAATGGGAGACCACCAAGCCGCAGAGCGCCACTACCGAACAGCCATGGTCGGCCGCGTCCCGCAGACCTACCAGCGTGTACGCGGCCTGACCATCGCGAACTTGGCCAAGGCCGTGGCATCCCAGCGCCGGCATGAGGAGGCCGTGATCCTCTGGAATCAGTGCCTCGACACCATGGACGGTGTGGCGTCGGACCGGAACAGGAGGGAGCTGAAGACGGTGCGCTCAGCCATGGCCGTCTACACCGCGCGAGGAATCCCGGGTGCCGCTGAACTGGCCCAGCGCGCAAGCGAACTCGCCCTTCAGTAGAAGAGAGCAACACGGGACAAGCTTCTCGCCCCCTCAATGTCTGCGCGCAGCAGAGTAGTTGATGTGCCCAACCGTGCACCGTGTTGAGGAGGCTAGGGATTAGCCGGGCCTCACCCGGCCGATCCCCAGCCCACGGCCGGCCCGCCCGCCCCAGGGGGCCCGGCTCCGACGCGAAGGCCGCCATGTCCACCCCAATTGCACCGTCTCCCGGACCCGCCACCCCGGGAGACGTCCAGATCGCCCGCGCCAAGCACCGCCGCAGCGCCAGCGACGACACACTCGGCCCCGCTGCGCGCCGCTACCACGAGCACGCGGCCTGCGGCTACGACTGGGCCCTGAGCGCCCTGACAGCCGGAGACCAGGACTCCGCCAACCGGCACCTCGGCTATGCCTCCGCCTATGCCGAGCAAGCCCGCCAGCACGCCGTCTCCAGCCGCCGCTGGACCCTGGTGCTTCCCGGAGCCTTCTGCGACTGGCTCACCGGCACCGACCACTTCCATCGTGACTACACCGGCAATGAGGCCGACGACAGACTGCTCCTCGCCTACCGGGCAGGCATGACCCACCGGATCGGACCCGCAGGCTGGACCCGCACAATCCCCGCTCACGACCCCCTGGCCATGTGGCGCCTCACCCGCATCGCCCGACGCTTCATCGACTTGTGCGCCCCCGGGACCGAGCACACCGCCGCCGAGGCCCGCGCCGCGAAGGCCCTCACCGCGAGGCTCGAAGATCTCGCCCACCGCCAGCTCGACGCGGCGAAGTGACCGACGGCCAGGCCGCCCACCGAGCGGCCCGGCCTCACCACGCACCGGACCCGAAGGACAACGCCCATGCCCGACCTGCTCACCGCCCCGCCGGAGCCAGTGCCGTACCGGCGCGCCGAGCCGCAGCGCACCTTCCACACCTTGCAGGCCGCCGCCGCCGACGCACAATCGGCGCTCGCTGCCGCCGCACTCGAGTACCTTGCCGCCACCGCCCGCAAGCGCTACCCCGAAGCCGACAGCATCGAGTTCGAGCGCAACGCCGCTGGCGAAGCCCGCGTCTGGGCCCTTTGGTCCGAAGCCCACCGCTTGCCCCTTATCCAGCCGCGCATCCTGTGGAGCCGGGGCGAACGCCTCTCGATTCGCGACCACCTCTGGGTCCAGGACCTGGAAGGCCTGCTCCCTCTGGCCCTTGCCGCCAGCAAGCTTCCGGTCGCGCGCTTCGGGGACTACGACCTGGCCCGCTACCTGCTGCGGCTGCCTGCCCCAAACGTGGCGGTCGCCCTCGCCGCCGGCATCCGCCGCGAGCACCCCCAGGCAGCCGCGGTGCTCATCAGCCTTGACTCCGAGCACGGCGAAGTCGATCTCGCCGTCGAGCACCTGATCGGCCCCGGCGGCGCCTCCCTGTACGCCATCCCCAAGGACCGCAACTTCACCCTCTCCCCCCGAGACGCGTGGTGGTGGCGCACCCGCAACGAGACCATGCGGACCATCCGCCACCTGTGGCGGCACCCCCAGCACCGCACCCTCTACTTCCGCGCCCAAGGGTACGAGTCCTCGTTCTGGAACTACGGCCTTCAGGTGCTCCTCCTGCCGACCGCCCCAGCCCTCCCGGCCGGACAGGCCGCCTGAGCACCCCGCAAGTCCCCGGTAGATCGCTGTGGGGCCCGGCCACCCGGCGCGGGCCCCACAACGTCCTGCCAGCCCGCACCGCATAGCCCGGCCGGGCTGCTCCGTTCGGGTGGCCCCGCGGTTCGCCAGCCACCGCGGATGGGCAGGGGGTCGGGGTGGCGACCTCCACCACCACCGGCCGCCGTCGACGCCGCCGCCCGGGCAAGCCGCCCTCACCACGCCCCCGCCCGCCAGGGCCACCGCTGCGCCGCCCGCGCCCGCCCGGCCGCCGACTTGGAGCAGCGAGCACCTGTCGCCCGAGCGGTATGGTCCGCACCATCTGACACGAGCCCGTCTGCACGACGTGGTGCCGGCCGCCCCGGTGACCCGGGCCGTTCCGGACCGCCCGGCGCCCCGGCACGGATAGGCTCGACACACTGTCGCCAGGGAGGGGTGGACCGATGACACAGCCGATCCAATACGGGCCGGAGCCGGTGGCCGCCTGGATCATCGACGAGTGCGGCTGGCAGGACCAGGCCCGCGTGCTCCCCGGACACCTGCCCTCCCACCTGCGCCTGGTCCACGACGCGGACGGCTGGTGGATCGGGATCGACGCCTTCTTCCCGTATATGCGCGTCAAGCTGTGCGCCGGCCACGTCCGGGAGGGTGGCACCTTCGCCGACGTCTCGGCCTTCCTGGACAGCACGGTCGACGCCAACGACCGCGAGGAGCTCGCGCGCGCCGTCCAGGAGCTGCGCAAGCGACTGGACGCCCCGCAGCCGCCGAACGCGTGGGCAGCCGGCCACTACGGCTTCCCCAAGCCCTGACCCACCGTCACCCCACCGAGCGGGTCTGCCCACCCCCGGGACGGGGAACACTGGCCACCGTGACCAGTATCCTGTTTCACCCCGGCGCCACCGCGGTGCGCCGCGACGTCCACCTCGGCCGGGTCTGGACGGCGATGCCGCAACGCGTTGTCACCGACACCGGCGACACCCTGGTCCTCGCCTACTGGCCCGGCATCACCAGCCTGGCCCCCACCACCTGGATCACCGCACTCACTACCGGCGACGACACCACCCGCAAGAGCGGCCTGGACAACCTGGCGGCCGGCACCTGGGACCTCGGCCCCTACCGCTGGACGGGCACCGCGCTGCGCAGCGCCTTCCTGGCGGGCGAGCACTTCAGCGTCCACTGCTTCCAGCACGCGGCCAGCGGCGAGCCGATCCGCTGGTACGTGAACTTCGAGCTGCCGTTCACCAGGACGACGATCGGCATCGACACCCTGGACCTGTGCGTTGACCTGGTGATCGAGCCCGACCTGTCCGCGCACCGCTGGAAGGATGAGGACGAGTACGACCAGGTCCGCCGGCTCGGCCTGGTCGACGACGACCTGCACGCCCTGATCGACGCGGCCCGGGAGAGGGCGCTGGGCCTGCTCCAGGACCGCGCGGGACCGTTCGCCGGTGGCTGGCCGACCTGGTCACCGGACCCCGCCTGGCCGCTGCCGGTGCTGCCAGGCGGCACCGACCAGGTGGCCGTGTAGACCGCCTGCCCGCCCGCCGGATCGGGATGTCGCAGTGCGGCGTACGCGTGTCCGCTACCGTTCCCGGCATGCCCACCGAGCAGCTCATCGAGTGTCGAATGTCTTCCGACGAGGATCGTGGAGGGCTATCGGCCGCAGCCGGACAACCCAGGTGAGATGGAACGCTACGTCTACACCTGCGAGGAACACCTGGAAGCGGCCCGCACGCAGTGGCTGGGCGGCTCCGCGACGGCGGCGCCCTGCGCGGCCCCTTCCTTCGGGCACTAACGGAGCGCCGCCTCCTCTGTGCCTCTGAGATAGACCATCACTTACGCGTCCACGACTGTGTCCCTGTCCATGGACGCCGCTCTTCTCCGGGGCGCATGGATCGGAAGTGGGCGCTCTCGAACGGCCTCCGGAGCATCGGTCCACGCTTCGAGGTGAGCTGAGGCGGTGACCGGATGGGGTTAGTCGTGTAGACGTCCCAGCAGGGCTCCCTGGCCGGACTGGAGGATGTGGGCGGCCTCCAGAGGGATCCAGAAGCACTCGAAGTGGGTGGGCTTCTGCTCGCCATCGTGATCTTCCTGGCTCATCCATCGTTCGGGGGTCGGCTCGGTGAGCTCCAGATGGAAGACGTGCCGGTGCTGGATCTCGAACCGGTACGGGCTGACGTCGTAGTCGGTCTCGCCGAGCTTGCGCACGATCTTGAAGTCGGTCAGGCCGGTCTCCTCGCGGGCCTGGCGCAGGGCGGCGGCCTCGGGGGTCTCCCCGGGCCGGATGCTGCCAGCGGGTACCTGGATGCCGACCTCCTCGTAGCTGTAGTCGGTGTGCCGGAACACCAGTAGCCGCCCGTCGCGCACGACGTAGACGAGCACCTTGTCCTTGGTGACCTTCTCGGGCATGGATGAGCCTCTCGCTTGGGGAAGGTGGTTGTGGCCGAACACCGATTCGGGCCGGACCGGGTCACCACACCTGGTTGGATACTGATCCGTTCTGTTCACCGGGAACCAACGACTCTATATACCCTGACCAATCGTCAGGGCTGGTGCTGAGAGGCTAGAGCGCCCGATCAACTGTTCTTGCGTGAGATTGGGCTTGTTCCCGGCGGGCGCGGCAGCACCGCGCTCCTGTTGGTCAGCCCGCAGCAGCCAGCCCAGCATCAAGTCTGGGGCAACGCGTCGGCGACCTGTGCATTATCGGCCGTACGGTCGCCAGTGCGCGGCCAAGGCCCTCCGCGCTGGCGTACCGCAGAGATCAAGCTCGTACGAGTGGCTCGCGCGAAGCGAGGCCGAAGAGTGCCCGACGTTGGGAGAAGGCGGCCGCTGGTTCAGGGTGCTGGACAACGATTTGCCAGGGGTTGAGGCAATCCGGGGTCGGCGAGAGCGGATGTCACTGCCATCCAACATGTGAACTGTGCAAATGTTCCATATAGTGCGAATTCGGATGGTCTTTGGTCTCTTCGTCGAATACTGGATGTGATCACGGAAGGGGCTGTTATGTCTGACAGTAACGAGCCCATTCACGCCCGACTTGCTGCTCTAGCAACGGCCCGCGCCCACGGCCAGATCGTCGATCTTGGTTGCGGAACCGGACCCACGCTCCAGGCGGTGAGCCGGGTCGCGCCCGAGGCATCACTCATCGGTATCGACCGCTCGGCGGAATCCTTGCGCCAAGTGCGGAGCGTGCTGAGGGGACACCGCGGGGCGACGATTCCACTCGTTGCTGATTTGCGTGATCCATTGCCGTGCGCAGACGAGAGTGCGGATGTGGTCCTCTCGTACAACACCGTCGAGTGCCTGCCGGACCCGCAGCAGTTGCTGATCGAAGTCGCGCGGGTCCTGCGGCCGGGCGGCCGGGCGATCATCGCGCACGTCGACTTCGACTCGCTGGTTGTCGCTGGCGCGGACGCGGACCTGGACCGGCGGGTCTGCCACGCCTTCGCGGACGATGTGCAGAGCTGGATGGATCACGCGGACGGCCGAATCGGCCGCAAGCTCGGAATGCTCCTCGCCCGGAGTCCACTGAGGCTGGTCAGCGTGGAACCGTTGCTGGTGTGGTCGACGGAGTGTTCGGGGCACGCGAAGGACAGGATTGACCAAATCCGTAAGGCGCTGTTGTCCGCATCCAGGCACAGGCGGGGTTCGGTCAGCCCGGCAGAGGTTGAGGAGTGGTATGCCGCGGTGTGCGAGGCGGATCGCGTGGGCGGGTTCTTCTTCTCCGAGCTGGCGTTCATTGCTGTGGCGGAGCGCCTGCAGACGGGTGACGGCGAGGCCACGCCGCACCGTGAGGGCGGATCGGTGCCCGAGCGCGATGGTCGGGAAGCCGATCGTCCCCTTGCGGCTTGATCGGCGTGTCTACGGCACAGGGCGGTGGCCCGAGGACGCTGGTGGCGAAGGAGCAGAGAGCGTTGACGCTATCCCTGAGCGGGGTCGTGGTGTCCACGGTGAGCGCCGGGTGCTCGGGCTCGGTCCAAGAGAGCTCAGGGGCGTCGGGGGATGGGTTGGCGCGGTAGGCCGGTGAGGCCCTGAGGGCGTCGCGGGCGTGCCGAATGTTCTCGGGCGCACGCACATGGATGAGGTAGAGCCGTTCATTGAGGAGGTCGGCGGCGAGCTGCCGTTCCGCTGGAGTGGAGGTCACGAGGGTAACGATGCTGATGGGGCCTTGGCCGGCGGCGTGTGCGAGTGCCTGGATGGTGGCGATGCGGTCCTCGGGGGACCAGCCGAGGCCGCTCAGGACGCCGGTGGACCGTTGCTCGTCGGCGTCGTACAGTCCGCAGCCGCCGTGGTGCTTGGCCTGGAGGAACCTGAGGAGATGGCGGGCGAGGGTGGTCTTACCGGAGGCCGGCAGCCCCATGAGCCAGAAGATTGCGGCGGCTGGTGGGTGGTTCACGCCCGATAGCCCCACTTCTCGCACCAATGATTGAGCAGCGGCGGGATCGTTTCGCTGGTGGGAGGAGGGGTGGCGTCCTGGATCTGTCCGGAGGCGATCTGGGGTGACCAGTCGCCGATCCCGTAGACGAACGGGCCGTGGTCGTGACGGCCGTAGTCGAGCATGGCCGGGTCCCAGGGGATTCCAACGTAATCGCACAGGGCTTTGCAGGTGGCTTCCGGCTCAGCGGTCAGCTGCTCGTAGGTGACGCTGACGGAGGTGGGCACGTTGGCGGCGGCTTCGTCGAGGGCGGTGGCGAACTTGTCGACGGTGATGGCCGCTTCGGCGAGGTCGGTGGCGTCGCCGGCGCGGCGGATGGAGTCCGCGATGGCCGCCGGGTGGCGGCGCAGGATGATGTAGCGGGCGTCTGGCCAGCAGTCGACGAGGCGCCGCCAGATGAAGACGTTGCCGGGGGACTTCTCGGCGAGCACGGTCTTGCCCGCTTCGGTGAGCTGGCGGTGCAGCAGCCGGTCCCACAGTAGGTGTTCGAGGTCCTCGCGGCTGAGGTTGAGGGTGCGCATGGACAGGTCGGTGAACTCGTCGGCGACCGTTACGGTGAGGCCGCCGAGGTGGAGTTCGTGCGGGGCGTGGACGTCTGGGTGGGAGCCGAGCAGGCAGCGCAGCAGGGTCGATCCGGAGCGGATCGGGGAGAGGATGAAGACGGGCGAGGGGACGAGGCGGTCGTCAGTCACGGAACTCCTCCTTGGCCGCGTGCTCGCGTTCGGCGAAGACACGCAGGCGGGTCGCGAGGTCACGGCGGTAGTGGGCTGAGCTGGGGGCGGTCTTCTCGTCGCAGTGGAAGACCCGCAGCGGGAGCTGGTGCAGGTAGCCGATGCCGGGCCCGCCTGGGGAGGCGAAGGTGTGGGAGAGCCAGTCCTCGTAGTTCATCCAGCTCTGGCCGTCGTCGTGGAACCGGTCGCCGGGGATTCCGCCGGCAGCGGCCATGACGGGCCGCGCGCGGTGGGTGTCGTAGATCAGGAAGTGGGAGGAGACGCGGTTGACCGAGCGGGCTCTCTCGCTGAGGGCGGGGCCAACGTCTTCGAGCTTCCACTGCCAGCAGTCGTGGTCATCGATGCGCTGGGCGAGCGCGAGCTTCGGGTACCGGTCGAACGTGTCGGCGATCTCCGCGAGGACATCGGCAGTGTTCGGGTCGCGGAAGGCGACGACGTCGCCCTCGATGGTGATTAGGAACCGGCTCTTGTCGGTGACGAAGTGAGTGTGGATGTTGTTGGCCTGGTCGCCGGAGGCCCGGTGGCGGGTGCGCCAGCGCAGCCGCACTTCGTCAAATCCCCAGGTGGAGTGAGCGAGTTCGGTGATCTCGTCGATGGGGGCGCTCTCGGCGCCGTCCACGACGAGGACCAGGTCGTAGGGGTGCTGGGTGCCCGTGCACAGAGCGTCCAGGGTTGTGGGGATGGTTCGGCGCAGGAGTTCGACGTCGCTGTGGACGAGATAGGCGATTGTGAACGCGGGCGGGTAGGTCACGGTCGTCACCAGCCCGCCGGTCCGGTCACGTCCGCCGTGGCGTCGCCGACGGGCGGGTTCGTGGCGGCGAGCACGGTGTGGACGTCCTTCAGCATCGCGGAGGTGAGGTCGCGGGAGACATCGAGCAGGGTCTGCTCGATTCCGTGCGCGACGTCGTCGGCGATGTGAGGATGGCCCACACACATGCCCATCGCCTGGTACTTCGCGACCGTGCCGAGTCCGATGCGGTCGGCAAGATCCTGGAGCGCGAAGAGGTCGAACACCACCGTTCCGCCGCGGTAGAGGCGATCGGCGAAAGCTGCGGTGTAGCGGGAGACGACGGCGCGCACCGCGGGGTGAAGCTCCGAGTGGACGGCCGCCTCCTCGATGGCCTGGGCGACCTGGTCGGGCAGGAACACGAACGCACACCGATAGAAGTCGGAGGTGCCGAGCATGCGGAAACAGGCGGTGCGGTCCAGCAAGTCGACCATCCGCTGGTAGGTGGCCTGACGGTCCTCGACGAGCCGGCCGATGCCCTCAGTGCCTTGATGCTTCATCAGAGCCCAGAGCTTGAGCGACTCGAAGCCCCGGGAGCCGTAGAACGGGGTGATGAGCCCTAGATCGAGGCAGCCGGGATCATCGGCGCGGTCCGGGTAGCGGGCGAACCGGCCGAGCGCGTTCGGGTCGCGGAACAGCGCGTAGCTGGAGGGGTAGCTGACGAACAGGCCCTTGTGCGGGTCAAGGGCAACCGAGTCGGCACGTTCGATTCCCGCCAACTGGACCTTGAGCTTCTCGGAGAACAGCAGGCTCCCGCCGTGGCAGGCGTCGACGTGAAACCAGACGCCGTACTGCCGACAGAGGTCGGCGAGTTGCTGGAGGTCATCGATGCCGGTGGTGCGGCAGTTCCCGGCTACACCGACAACCATGAAGATCCGCTTGCCGGGCGGTGGCGAGGCCAGCAAACGCTCCACCGAGGCGGTGTCGCTGGTGAAGTCGGGGGTGGCGTCGGCCCACAGCAGCCCATCCGAGCCCAGCCCGAGTGCTTGGGCGGCGGCGAGGTAGGAGAAGTGCTCGACCCCGCAGGCGAGGAGGATCACCGGCTGTTCGGAAACGGCGCGCAGGCCGCTGCGGCGGGCCTCGGGGTAGGTGTGGGCGAGGGCGGCGGCGATGGCGATGTGGTTGCTCATATTCCCGCCGGAGGTCCACATCCCGCCCAGGCTGGCGAGCCCTTGGTAGTCGGCCAACGGGGTGACCGGGTAGCCGACGAGCTCCCGCAGCCAGGTGATCAGCTGGGCTTCGATCACGCTGGCGGCCGGCGCGCTGCGGTCGAAGGCGATCAGGTTCTGGTTGAGGAAGGAGGCGACGATGTCGGCCGTGAGGGCGGCGATGCTGTCGCCGGTGTCCGGGAACGCGAGATAGCGGGGGTCGGCCTGGGAGATCGACCAACGGGCGATCTCCGCCATGGATTCCAGCAGCTGGTCGTCGCTCGTCCCTGTGACCGGGATGGGTCCGGCGAAGCGGTCAATGAGTTCGCCGACCGTCGCGTGCCGCAGGACGAGGCCGTCGCGCAGCTCTCCCGAGGTGAAGTCGAGTCCGAGATCGACCGCCCGGTGCAGCAGCGTGCGGCTGTCGTCCAAGGGCCGGCTGCTCAGCAGGGCGGGCGGTTGGGGGTCATACACGTCCGAACTCCATTCGATACACGCAGCCTTCGCACGAGGACCAGGCCGGCCCTTGGAGGAAGGAATCCCGTAGCGATCCGTACGGCTTCGATGCCCAGATCTCGGCCATCGGCGCCTGGTGGATGTTGCCGAGCACGTTGCCCGGGGAGGACTCCATGTGGACACAGCACGGCGTGACGTCGCCGTCCTTGGTGATGTAGCTGGCGTCCCACGGCCAGGGGCACACGGCCTGCGCGGCTGCGGGCGAGGACAGGCGGGAGTAGTCGAAGATCGACAGTTGCAGGCCGCGCTCGTCGGCCTGGGCGAGACCGGCCTCCAGCTGAGGGACAACGTCCTGCACGGGGAGGGCGAACAGGGACTCGGCGTTGAGGGTCTTGTCCTCGCCCCAGTGGTGCAGGCTCTCCACGCTGATACGAGTGAGCCCGTGGTCCGCGACGAAGTCGACGATGGCCGGGAACTGCTCCAGGTTCGCCGAGGAGAGAGTCACGGCGGCCGACAGCGCCGTCTCCCGGCTCTCGGTCAGGGCAACCGCTTCGCGCAGGGCCGTGCTCAGCTGGCTGAGGCGAAGCCCGGACCGCATTCGCCCGAGGGTGGCGTCGTCCGCCCCGTCGACGCTGATCGCGATCAGCCCCAGCCCGGTGTCGAGGACTGGTTCCAGCCGCCGGCGCACGAGCAGGCCGTTGGTGTTGGTCGAGGTGAACACGGAGCGGTCGGTGCACGCTTGGACGTAGGCGGCGAAGTCGCGGACGATCAGCGCCTCACCCCCGCCCACGAACGAGACGTGGCCAAGGCTGGGCAACTGGTCGAGGAGCGCGACGAACGCCTCCAGCGATAGGTGCCGGCCGCTGCTCTCGTGGACGGCCCGCAGGCAGCCGGCGCAGGCGAGATTGCACAGGTCGGTGAGCTCCACCTGAAGGTACTGCGGCGTGGGTGTGGGCTGGCCGGGGACAAGCCCGTAGCGGTCGAAGTCGTCCGTGACGAGGAACTTCCGTAAGCGCTCGGGAACAACGACGGGAGACACACGCTCGGGTATCACGCGGCCACCACCTTCCGGTAGACGGAGACGATCTCGTCGACGAACCGCTCGAACTCCTCCACCCGGCGACCGAAGGACGGCACTCGCGGCGCCCGGTGTCGGGACGCGGCGTCGAGTGCTCGCGTCCACGCGGCCGGATCCCGGTAGTCCTCGACGAGGTGGAAGCCCAGTTCGTCTGCGAGGTGGCTCATGGACGGCACGGCCGAGGACCACACCGGCACCCCCAGCGCCCTTGCCTCGTGCGCCACCAGCGGATGGTTCTCCCACCACTGCGAGGGCACCAGCAGCGCTCTGGCAGCGGCCAGCACCGGCCCGACATCGGCGCGCGATACCTGCGGCAGCCAGCGCACCCGAGGATCGGTAGCGGCCAAGGCCCGCATCTGCTCCTCGTATGTCTTGTCGTCTGGCACGGTCGCGATCAGCAATGGGAGCTCGGTGTCGCTGGCGCGGAAGGCGTCGAGGAGCAGGTGCAGTCCCTTCTCTGGAGAGCACCTGCCCAGGAACAGGAGGTACCGCCCGGCCGGTCCTCCCGTGGCGAGCGCCGCCCAGGCAGCGGGCAGCCCGTAGCGCGCCCGGTCACGGACGAGCTTGCCCACATCGACACCGGCGTTCGCCAACTCGGCTGCCTGGTGCGGCGTCTGCGTCCACAAGGCCCGCACCCGCCCGTTCAGCCAGGCCACGTTCCGCGCCCGCCAGCTCGCTACATCCCCTACGGCCTCGCCAGGCGCGTTGATGCAGCCGAGGCAGTCCCGGGACGCCGCGGTGGCGGTGCACTGCGTACCGGTGGATCGGACGACGAGCTGATGGTCGGGGCATACCGCGGTGTAGTCGGTCAGCGTGGCGACGACCGGCACCCCGCGCAGGGAAGGCACGTCGAGGAACTCCAGGCCCGTGCGACTGAAGTGCAGCACGTGCACGAGATCCACCGAGGGCCGCATGGCGAACAATTGTTCGACGCGCCTGGCCTGCTCCGCCTCCTGGGCACGCCACCCCACCGGATAGTCGTCGGCGAAGGCCGCAGGCAAGCTCAGGTACTCGTCGGCGGTGCGCTGCTGTGGCAATGGCGGGTCACCTGCCGCAAGCCAACTGACATGCAGCCCACGGGCTTTCAGCGCCCGGGCCAGGTCGTCGGCCAGGATCTCCGTCCCGCCGGCGTTGCCGTTCGCGAACCGGTGAGTGGTCAAAAGGATGCGCACAAACCCCCCTCAACAGGTGTTGCCCTGAAGACCGGCCCATCGGCCGATCGGCGTGAGGCCCTCGGGCATCCGGCCGTTCACACCCGCGCCGCCCGTACGCCCCGCAGCTTCCGGCCCCGACAGGCGAAGAACCCCAGCAGAGGCGCGGTCGAGCACGGCGAACGGCTCGTGCAGGGTGAGACCGGTCCAGCCGCCGTCCTCGAAGTCCACGAACACGTTCACCCCGAGGCCGGCCTCCGCGTCACCGTGCGCGGGCAGCGGCACCAGGAGCCGGACCTCCGCTCCCTCCCAGGACAGGTCGACGTCTGCGGCCTCCTCCCAAACAGGGTCGGGGTGCGGAATCTGCCGGAAGCGATCAGCGGGTGCGTTGAGCCAGAAGACACCCTCGCGGTCGCACCGCAACTGCCGCTCGCCAGGCCACTGCTGGGCCGCAAGGTCGTGCAGAGTGAAGGCACCAGGGCCCAGCGGCTGCAAGCGAACGCGCACGCCGCATACGGCGTCCGGCATGCTCCCCAGGTCCAGCCGCACCGCCAGCCCGTCAGTGCCCGCGGAGAGGGAAGCGGACAGGCCGGCCGGGTTCACGAGCCCGCCGCGCACCCGGCCCGGCCCACCGAGCGTGATCGCCGACTGCTTTTCGCCGGGAGCCGCGTACAGGCGGGCCGCAGGCAGGTAGGCGACTTCAGGAGCGGCGGCGAGCGCCTCGTCCGTGAGCCCGTACGGAGACGGCAGCGCGTCCAGCACCTCAGGGTGCTGCTCTCGGAGCGTGACGACGAGGCGGACCGCCAGATCGGTGATGAACCGGATCAGGTCGCACTTCACCTCGTCAGGCTTGGTGATGTCCCCGTTGGCCAGGACCGCCTGGTAGTAGCAGCCCCCGCCGCAGACGTACCGCGATGGGCAAGACGAGCACACATCGCGCTCGTCGACCACCAGGTTGAGGTACTTGCGACGTTCGCTGTCCTCGACGCCGGTGGAGGCGTGCCCGATGTGCCAGCCGGACTTCCCGATGAAGTGCGCGCAGGGGTAGAGGTTCCCGTTGGTGTCCAGGTAGGTGCCGCTCTTGCCGGCCCCGCACCGGTAGACCTGCGCCGCCCGGTCCTTCACGCGGTAGAAGAACCGCATGAAGAAGTCCTCGGAGTTCAGAGCGATCAGCCGGGCGAGGATCCCCTCCGGCGGCCGGGTGAGGATGTGGTCCACGAGCTCGGTGTAGCCCTGCCGGAAGAGCGGCAGGGTCTCGGCGTTGAGCGCGTAATCCTTGTCGTAGGTGGCGTTCACCGGCTTCATGTAGATATTGCGGGCGCCGACGTCCTCGAAAAGGTGCCGGAAGATCGCGGTGAAGTCGGTGCAATACGCGGTGAGGACCGCGGAGACGCCCATGTCGGGATGGCGGGCCAGCACCCGGTCCAGGACGGAGCGCACATGGTCGTACGTGCCGCCGCGCCCGTTGGTGTAGAAGCGGACCCTGTCGTGGACATCCTTCGGGCCGTCCAGACTGATGTCCTGAGGCGGGCCAAGCTTGTCGGCGAGCTCCGGGGTCATCGACAGGGTCGCATTGGTGACCATGGGGCCGGCCCACACAACGCTGACCGGCGAGTCGGCGAGACCCTCCTCGACCATGGCCTGGACCTGGTCGTGCATGTGGCGCACCAGCATGGTTTCGCCAGCCAGGCCGAAGTCGACGCGACTGTAGCGCGCGTCCTCCTCGACGAGCCTCCTTCGATGGGTCGCGAGGCCCTGCACCACGGTCTCGAGCGGGATCGTGACCGGCTTGCCGTCGGCGTGCACCCGGTCGCGAAACGAGCAATAGGTGCAGCCCATGTTGCAGGAGTCGGTCAGCGAGAGCTGGGCCTGCGGGTAGGCCTCGCGGTAGGACGTGATCTGGTGGACCGGCTCCAGATCGCCGCAGGGGCACGGCTTGTTCGGGGCGGTGATCTGACCACCGCGGACGTGGAAGACGTAGCCGTCGGCAAAGGAGACGTGCAGGGCATCGCTGGTGGAGCGTGTAATCGCGTCGCTGATCACGGTTGACCTCTCAGGTTGAGATGGCGCGGATCTGGGCGGAACGGAAGATCACGAGAGTCGGGGACCAGGAAGCGCGAGACGTTGGCGCAGCCGGTCCAACCGTCCGCTGAGCCGGGAGCACTTGCGCTCCGCGTGGCCGAAGGACGGCCGGGATGGGTCGGCCGCTTCCCGCAGGGCGAACGTCGCGTGGATGAGCTCGCGCAGCTCAGCGGCCTCGCGGTCGCCGATCAACCGGGACAGGACCGACAGCTGCTGCTCCAGCGTTACGGGCCGCGGCGACAGCGAGGGGGCAATGAACACGAGCCGCGCCAGTGCGGCCCGTGACTCGAACCACAGGTACTTGGTGCTGTGTTCGCGGCCCTGATCCTCGTACTCGCTCGGCCGACCGATGGCGCCGGCGGAGGGGCCAGACAGCCAGGCGGCGACCCAACCCGGGTCGTGGTGCGCGGAGCCGGGCCGGCGGAGCTCGAACCACTCGTGCAGATCACGGCTCACCCGGCCGTCAGCGCTGACGATGTCACGCTCGACCGGCCGCGCGGCTGACCCTTCTGCCGCCAGCCCGAGGCAGCCGAGGACCTCAATCACGAGATCTTCCGCTGGCCGATTCCCGCCAGGAAAGTCGGCAGAGCTCAGCTCGAAGTCGATGTCACTGCTGAGGCCCAGGACTCCCTGGGCGCACGAACCGCGCAGGAGGAGATCCAGCTCCTCGCTTCCCAGCACGGCGAGGACCACAGCAGCGAGGCGACTGGTGATCTCCTCGGCGACCTCGGCCCGCTTGCAAGCCGCCGCCCATCCGCGCGTGGATGCCAACCGGTCCACGCGCCGCACCAGCTGCCGCAGTGGCAGGGCTTCAGCCGGAAGTTCGTCCTCGGCGGCGGAGAATAGCGTGAGTACCCAGCCCCGCCGTAGCTCCTCCAGTTCGAGGCCGGCCGGTCGGGGGTGTTTCACCAGATCGTGCAGCTGCCTGAGAAGGGCCGCGTAGACGGCGTCACCGCGCTGCTCTCGCAGTCGTGCGGTCAGCACGGTGTGGAAGACGCCGAGTCGTGGTGGAAGGACGTCCTCGGCGAGGTGTCCCAGGTCGGCCGCGCTCGCTGGCGCCGCATCCGATACCGGAAGCTCGCTGGCGAGCGTCATCTCGATGCCGTAGCGGCGGACCTCCTGCCGCGATGCGCCCTCAGACAACCAGCTCGCCAGCGTGGTCTCGAAGCCGTCCAGCTCCGGCTCCTGGCAGGGCGCAGAGGCAGAGATTAGCTCCCTGAGCCGTAAGTCATCCCCGAAGAGGTCAGACCAGGCGATGTCCCACTTCATCAAGGTCAGCCGGCTAGGAGCGGCACCGGCCGGCACGAGGAGCGCATCCTCCCAGTCGATCAGGACCGTCCTGCCGTCCCGGCAGAACATGTTCCGCGGAATGCACCCGGATGCTTCGACGCCGCGAGCGAGCAGGGCCGCGAGAAGCTCCGCGACGGCCTGACCGGACAGGCCCAGGACAGAAGCCGAAGGGGCGGACAACGGCGTACCAAGGTAGGGAGACACCAGCGCGGCCCTGTGGCAGGGCAGTTGGACCGCCTCGGGAATGCAGACCTGAACGGCCCCGAAGCCGTCGACCACCAGCCCGTTGAGACGGCTTGCCGCCTCGGCGGCCAAGCGCTGCTCAGAGAGCGCCGCCTCCGGCGACCGCAGCTTTGCGACGACCTCGCGATCCTTATGGCACAACCGGCGTATCAGGTCGGCGACATCGACGAATCCTGGGTGGTCGAACGCGGGTCCCCCGCCCGGCACTTCGAACGCCCGCTGGACTAGCGCCGCGAGGTCCTGCGAATCATCTGTAACACGCAACAAGCCGCTCACCTCGCTCCCCTCCCGAGCGCCGCACGCAGACTTGCCACCGTAGCCGCTCCGTCACGTTGTGTTCGATCGAATTGGCGGATTCGCCGAACAGATGCCGCGCGCACGCCGCCGACCGCAAAGCGGAACAATCAGCCCCACATTCTGATGATCAATCAGAGCTGCGGCAGTGACACCCTGTTCAGGCCAGCTGCTGCCGGGACGCCCGGGGTTAATGAGTCCACCGGCCGAGAGGGCATGGGATACTCGAAGCGCGGCGCCGACCGTCCTGGGGGTGCCGCTGGTGTGCGACTCCGCGCGGCTCCGCCTTCTCACAGAAGTGGTCCTTCCTTCTATGGCTACGGTCCTCTCCATCGCCGACGCAGTGCAGCAGCGCTTCACACAGGCGCTGTCCGCTGCGTTCCCCGACGCCGCGGACAGCGACCCCCAGCTGCGACGAAGCGACCGTGCGGACTTCCAGGCAAACGGCATCATGAGCCTCGCCAAGCCCCTGCGGGCCAACCCGCGCGAGGTCGCCGCGCGCGTCCTCGAGAACCTGGCCGCGGACGAGGTGATCGCGAGCCTGGAGGTCTCAGGCCCGGGATTCATCAACGTCACCGTCACGGACGCCGCGATCCTCGACCGGCTGGCCGCCCGCGCGGCGGATACCCGGTTGGGCGTCGGCAGCAGCGCCGAACCCGGGGTCACGGTGATCGACTACAGCCAGCCGAACATCGCCAAGGAGATGCACGTCGGCCACCTGCGCTCGACGATCATCGGCGACGCCCTGGTGCGGACCTTGGAGTTCTCCGGCGAGAAGGTCATCCGGCGAAACCACCTCGGCGACTGGGGCACCCAGTTCGGCATGCTCATCCAGTACCTGGTTGAGCACCCCAATCAGCTGGACGAGGGCGCCGAACCAGCCGACTCCGGCCCCTCGATGTCGCGCCTGAACCGCCTCTACAAGGCATCGCGCGCCCTGTTCGACAGCGACACCGATTTCGCCGACCGGTCCCGCCGGCGCGTGGTCGACCTCCAGGCAGGCCACGCCGAGACCGTCGCCTCCTGGCAGCGCATGGTCGACGAATCGAAGCTGTACTTCGAAGCCGTCTACGCCCACCTCGACGTCCTCCTCGAAGATACCGATGCCATCGGCGAGAGCTACTACAACCACATGCTCGCCGACGTGTGCTCCGACCTCGAAGCCTCCGGCGTTGCCGTCCGCTCGGACGGCGCGCTGTGCGTCTTCTTCGACGACATCAAGGGCCCCGACGGCGAGCTGACCCCGCTCATCGTCCAGAAGAGCGACGGCGGCTACGGCTACGCAACCACTGACCTCGCCGCCATCCGCGACCGCGTCGAGATGCTCGGCGCTAACCAGCTCCTCTACGTCGTCGACAGCCGCCAGGCCCTCCACTTCCAGATGGTCTTTGAGACCGCCCGGCGCGTCGGCTGGCTCCCCGACAACGTCCGCACCCTGCACCTGCCGTTCGGCACCGTCCTCGGCAAAGACGGCAAGCCCTTCAAGACCCGCTCCGGCGAGACGGTCCGCCTGATGGACCTTCTCGACGAAGCCGTCGACCGGGCCCGCACCGTCGTTGCCGAGAAGAGCCCGCAGCTCGGCACCGAGGAACTCGAGGACCGTGCACGGCAGGTCGGCATCGGAGCGGTTAAGTACGCGGACCTGTCCACCTCCCGCACCCGCGACTACGTCTTCGACACCGACCGCATGGTCTCCCTCAACGGCGACACCGGCGCCTACCTCCAGTACGCCTACGCCCGCATCCAGTCCATCCTCCGCAAGGCCCCCGAAGACGTCACGCCAGCCGCACACCAGGGCCTGACCCTGGAGCCGGCCGAGCGCGCCCTCGGCCTTCTCCTCGACGAGTTTGGCGCCACCATCGACGTCGTCACCCAGACGTTCGAACCCCACCGCCTCTGTGCCTACCTGCACAACCTGGCGTCGGCGTACACCACGTTCTACGAGCGCTGCCCCGTCCTCAAGGCCCCGACCCGAGAGGTCATGGAGACTCGGCTGCTGATGTGTCAGCTCACTGGCCAGACCCTTCGGCAGGGAATGGACCTCCTTGGAATCGGAACGCCCGAACGCCTCTAGTATTCCGGCAGGACTTCTCCACTCTCAGGCTGTTGACCATGGGAGTGGAGAAGTCCGGCTGGAGTACTAACTCGCGATTAAGAGCGGACTCCCACCGACCGGTCACTCGCCAAGAAG
Source organism: Kitasatospora sp. NPDC034023 (assembly GCF_055575795.1). Lineage (NCBI taxonomy): Bacteria > Bacillati > Actinomycetota > Actinomycetes > Kitasatosporales > Streptomycetaceae > Kitasatospora > Kitasatospora sp. NPDC034023. Next base: position 22,550 of record NZ_JBVIRY010000049.1, on the reverse strand, counting down.
GCCTAGCCTGCCCATCCAGCGCAAAAGCAAGTCGCATTGGGTGCCACTCAGTTCCAGTGTTGAATTCTCTGCCAATCGGTATTTTAGCTCAGTTGCTTTAACCCCCTGGCGCGTTAACTCTTGAGCCTCACGGGCTCCCTCAATGCACTCCAGGAACAATCTGGACAGGAGCTCAGGATTACGCTGTTCCACAAACTCTCGTCCTGGTCCAGTGAGGGAGATTTTATCTCCCTGCACAACAGCAAGACCTAGCGATACAAGAATCATCAGTCGCCTTCGCGCCTCGGGTACTAGCGTCACGCCTGGGAACTCCTCCATAAACCTCTCAATGCAGCTTCTCAGTAGCGGTGAGTCTTCTGCAAGCTGAGCCATAAGCCAAACAGTTTCGACGTAGTCAGCGCTGCGACCGCCAGGGGCCTGGGCGAGCCGGTAGCGAACCTCAGAATTTGAACGACGAAGGTCATCGGCCTTGGCCTCTTCGGACTCAAGGCGTTGCAGAGCAGCCACAGACTTCTGATCTACTTGCTTTTCAAGGTCGAACACCCTGCTTGCCTGCTGCATCAGGGCACTTGGCTCGACCATGAAAAGCCGACATCCAGTGAGGTCACGAAGCTCGTCAACGAGCTCCGTGCGCGGCAGGCGCGCCACTCCCATAGGTGTCTTGCGCCACCAGTCGTCCTTCAAGTCGCGCGTGACAAACAGAACATCGCATTTCTGGCGAGCGGCCTCATCCAGGGATTGGCGCCAGACCAAATAGTCTCCTGCGGCCTCGGAATCCGGCTTCTTTCCACTCTCGAAGTCGAGATAGCCGGGAGGAATCTTTCGATCCGCCCTTTCCTTGGCTCGGATCAATTCTTCGGCGTGTCGTTGGCTATCATATGGAGCGCCGACGCGACGGTCGAGCAAGAGGTCGAGATCTCTGATTACGGGATCGGAATTAGTGTCCCGGATGCCGGGTACTCTGTCCTTTGACGCCTGAGCATCGAGCAGCTGGGCAAGAGATTCGAGTGAGGTTTCGGCATTGGCCAGTCGCTCCAGCATGGGGGCGATGATGTCAATTTCATCGCCAACGTGAACTTGTTTTGCCCACTCAGAAATCGCCCTGCGTGACCTCTCGATGGTGGAACGCAATACCTCCTTAGCGGTTGCCGCTTTTTTGTCATGGTATGTAATGAGATCTTCGCTTTGGCGATTTCGCCAGAACTCAACCACTGCTTGCTGAGGGACCCAGATGCGATCTGCTACAGCCTTGAGAACGGTCAGCATGTCTTCGCGAACCCGCGAATTCATGCGATAGAGATCGAGCAGAACGTTTGTGTCTAAGATTACCAGCCCGCTCTTCAGAACCGAAGCATAGTCGCTATCGCTAGGTGTGCGTTGCGCTTCGAACCCGCCAAAGAGTCCTAGTCTTTCATTCGCTATATTCCCCCACCTTTATAATCCCATAATGGGTCTGCCAAGTTCTAACTCGTGCAAGATCTTCGTAGCTGGTGATCGGAACTACGCCTGCTCGTGGTGGTCTGTCTGGGCGATGTCCGCTGACGGGTGTCTGGGCTCACTTACCGCGCCGCCCCGACGGCCCGCGACCGCGGGCGCCGGTGCTGACCACCGCGGGACAGTTGGCGGGCTCTCGTGCCGCGCGGCTGAGTCACGACTTATGCCGAGCCGTGACTCAGCCGTGCGGGCCAGCCGATGCGAATACGCCCTACCGCGCGTCGGGGTGGTCCGGCATGACGGGGGCGAGCGCGTCGCCGTCCAGCTCCAGCTCGACCTGGATGGCCCGTGAGTCGTGGTTTGCCTGCCATGTCTCGAAGTCCTCGTTCGACACCTCGAACCAGATGTGCAGGGCCTTCTTGAGAGCATTGGTGGCCAGCTCTGCCGCCTGTTCCTCCCTCTTGCCCGGGCCGAGGGCCGGGTGGCTGACCTTGAGCGCGTTCGACTGCTGCTTGATGCACAGGTCCAGGTAGAGGCGCCGGGCCTGGCTCAGGCCGTTGTCGAACGCGGTGCGGCCGATCAGCCACGGGGTGATGTGCTGCCAGGCTGAGGGGGTCGTGAGGGTCTGCATCCAGAAGTACCGGAAGTAGACCGCGTTCGGGGTGTCCATGTTGACGATCTGGTTGATCGGGTTGCCCGCGTCTTTGCTGAAGGCGTTTCGACGGTCGCGGGCCTTGCCGCGGTCCAGCTCGAAGTATGCGTTCCAGGCGTTGACGAGGGAGTCCGCGAAGGCGGGCAGGTCCTTGAGTTCGGCTCCGCCTGGCTGGCTCTTGCGCATCTCCCACAGCGAGGCGAGAGTCATGATCATGCCGAGCTGGCAGGCGTGGGTGTTGAAGACTCCGAACGCGGCCTTGGAGCGCTTGATCGCGAGGGGAGTAGTCGCGTTGAGGTATGCGCGGGCGCGGTGCTCCTCGAACTCGGCCTCCTTCTCCTTCAGGGCTTCCCAGGCCCGGATGACGTCGGTCTTGACCGGCTTCGGGCCCTTCTCCTCGGCGCGCTTCTCCTCGGAGCGCTTTTCCTGGTAGTCGTCGTAGTTGTCGCGCAGGGTCCAGTAGATTCCGACGCCGCCGAACAGGGCGTCGTACGCGAGAGCAGAGTGGTTGTGGGTCGTGTCCCAGCTGTCTTTGAAGGTGGCGAGGCCGGCGGCATGCGCCTTGTAGGGCTCGGTCTTGGATAGAAGCGTCAGGATGGCTTCCCCCCAGGAGTCCATGAACCTGCCGACCAGTTCCTCCGAGCGACCCAACGGGAACTCGGTTTCTCCGATGCGCGAGACGTAGTACTGGCGCCCGCCGTCGCTGAACTCGGGCGGCAGAAGGCTGACGAGGTCGAGCTGCTCGCGCATGAACTTGTCGCGGTCCTGGCCGCTCTCCCTGCCGCTGAACGGCTGGGCCAGGTTGGTCAGGTACTTGGGCGGGCCGAAGATGCATCGGCTGACGACCATCTTGAACAGGTGAATGTTCGTCATGACCGACCAGCGCGCGGGACGGCTGCCGTTGATCTCGGGGTTGTCGTACTCCACCGCGTAGAGCGGCAGACGGGTGTCGCTCCGACCGCGCAAGGCGCTCAGGAGGCTGCGCGTGAGCACGTTGGAGAGCTCGCCGTCGGACAGCAGGATGATCCGGGACTCGCTCGGCGGCCGCGCCTCCTTGTTGACGTCGACGAAGAGCTTGCGGGCAGCTTCGTGCGGGCGTGAGGACTCACCGGTCTCGTTCGGGAACCAGCAGACCGTGACAGGCACCTCGATCTTCGCCAGGTCCGCCTCGGTCACCTGGTGCTCGTGCAGTAGCTGCTCGACCTGGTGCTCGTAGAAGGGCCGGAACTGCATGCCAGCGCCCTGCCATGTGCGGGAGAGCGTGCGCTCGACGGCCAGCAGCCCCATGGCGCGGTGCTGGCCGTCGAGAACGACCAGGCTCGACTCGGACTGGTTCCACCACAGCTTGCCCAGGTTCGCCGGGTGCGGGCTGCCGTCGGCGCCGAGGAGCCGGTGGACGCGGAAGGCATTGCCGGCCTGCTCCTCCTGCCAGTGTGCCTCATCGTGGTTCACCGGGATCGGCGCGCCGAGCGCCGGGAAGGTAGTCGGCTTCTTGGCCTGGAAGGGCAGAAGCACGGCCACGATCGGAGGGAAGAAGGCGGGCCCGGTGCTCTGCTGCTTGAACAGATACGGGATCAGCTTGCCCGCGACTCGATGGTCATCCAGATCGCGCTGCAGCAGCTGGTTGAAGTCCAGGTCCCCGGCGTCCATGACCTCACGAACGGGCGCGAGGCTCTTGGTGAGCTGCCGCTCCGGCGCGTCGGCGTCTCCGCCGAGCCTGGCCTTGGTCATGATGTAGTCGACCCGGCCGGCGGGAGTGTCGAAGCTCCCCCACGTGCCCTGCACGAAGTCGCGGAACGTGAGCTTGGAACCTGAACCAAACATCCTTGGCGTTGCCTCTCAAGACGGTTCCGCCGCGTCGCGGCGGAAGCAGGTGGTGCACGGCGCAAGACGAACTAGACGGCCCGATAGCTGGGGTGGAAGGGGCGTCGCGCGGGCATCGCAGCCCGATGGTGCTTGAGGCCGGTGGGCGGGGTGCGGGACACCCCGCCCGAGGCGTCCTACTGGTCCCTGAATGCCTCCCGCAGGAGCGCCTCGGTGAACATGCCCCAGTAGGTCCGGAGGTCGTCGAACCGCTCGGGGTCTTCGTACATGGCTTCTGCGTGCGCGTAGGCGATGAGCAGGTGGTCGAAGGCGATCTGCGCGCGCCGCGCGAGGTCGGTGATTTCCTCGGGGTCCAGGCCCTGCGCGCCCTCGTCGGCGAGCTTCTTGAGGGGCAGGTACACCTGGTCGAAGAGGGCGTGGCGGAGGTTGAGCTTGACCGCGGCCTTGCCGTTGAGGTGGTCGATGACCAGGAGTTCCTTGCCGGGCCAAGGGGCGCCCATGAGGGTGATGGGCTTGGTGCGGATCTGCTCGCGGATCCGCTCGATCTTCTCGGCGTCCTCCTCGCTGTCCAGACCCAGGTCGATCGCGGCCTGCTGGACAACCCTCTCCTCGTCCTCCGGGGTGGCGGCGCGGCCGGCGATTCCCCTCGGGAAGTTCGGGAAGACGCGAGCCGCAGTGTCCATCGTCTCGGTGTGCTCGCCGTCCTCGAGACGCTTGCGGGTCTCGGTCTCCTTCCAGTCCGTGCGGACCTTCTTCAGTGCCAGCTTCACGGGCTGCCTGAGCCACTCGCGCAGCTCGTTGCGCAACTTGCTGACCGGCTCCGCCCCGCGCTTCACATTGCGGACCTGGAAATACTCGTCCAGCTGCGCGGGGAAGCTCACCTCGATCGCGACGTAGCGCAGGACCTTGTCGTTGCGTCCGCCTTCGAGCAACCGGGGGACGATGTCGTAGTAGATCTCCCGGCCGTTGCGCAGGATGCTGATCTTGGCGGTGTTGTCGGCGTTGATCTGGAACTCGGAGATGTCGTGGCCGTTGTGGTCCGTGCTACCGCCGGTGCCAGAGTAGGGGCGGAACTCATGAGGCACGATGGCGACCGCGACGTGCACCTTGTGGCCATCGATCTTCAGGTCAGCCTCTTCGATGAGTTCACCGCGAGGGTCCAGCGGCTTGTAGCGGGAGATGATCCTCGGGTTGTCGCGTAGGAACAGCGGGTCGTGCAGCGTAGTGACCTTGCCGTCCAGTTCGAAGGTCCTGCCGGTGTCGATGTAGGTCCGGTAGGCGCGGGCGATGAACCTGCGGAGCTCGGAAAGCTTGTGCTCCAGGGAGGTTCCGTAGGTACCGCCGCTGGAGAGCCGGTCGATCTTGCCGAAAACTACGAGCGTGCCGGATGCGAACGGGGTTTCGTCGCGTCCGGTCATGAGCTTGGCCGCTTCGGCGGGCCAGTCCTGGACCTCGTTGGTGGTGATGTAGTGCTGCTTGCCCTCGCGGATCTCCTGGAGGTCGATGTAGCTGTGATAGACCTTCGGGTTGCCGGTCTGCTTGCTGTAGATGTCGATGCGCTCACCGAGGCTGAGCCCGGCGAGCTTGAGTCCGACACCAAAGCGTCCCAGCCCCTGGCGCTCGCCATAGCGGCTGCTGTAACCCATTGAGAGCACGTGGTGCATCTTCGTAGGGTCGATGCCGAGGCCGTTGTCAGCGATGAGGATGCTGTCGATCGCCTTTTTGCCACGGCCGAAGATCGGCCGCACGCGCATGAGGGTGGCCTCGGCTTCGATGGAGTTGTCCAGGGGCTCACCGATGGCGGCTGTGAGGTCGAAGCCGGCGTCGCGCATGGAGTCGAGCGCGCGATCGACCTGGATAAGGTCGGCGCGCTGGTCGTCTGGGGCGAGGAAAACAGGCGTGGTCATCATCGGTCCTTTGTCGTCTCGGGCCACATGTGTGCGGGGGTGGCGTGGACGCGGTTTCGGCGGGCGTCCTGCTGCTGAGTCAGGCAAAAGGTGCAGGGGACGGCGTGGCCCTCGGGCCGTGCGGGGTGGATGCGGTTGGAGGTGTCAGGGGTGAGCAGGTGGTACAGCGCGCACTCGACTGTGTAGGCGCTGGCCGTGCTGGGGTGGACGTCGTACGTGAAGTAGTCGGCGCGGCGGTCCGTGCAGTGCCTCAGGAGCCTGCGGCGGATGTCAGTGTCGCTACGGCCGATGTAGATGGGGCGACCGTCCGCGGTGTACAGGACGTAGGTGCCGATCCGCTGCGGCGGTATGAGGGTACGCACGAGTGACGGGCTGAGCCTTACGGGAATGGGAGTCACGCCGTGACCTCCGCGGCGTGCCACAGAGCCCGGGCGTGGCGCCGGGTCCGGCTGATGCGCTCGCGCATCCGTGGCAGCGGCACCGCGTGGCGGTGGGCCATGGAGGCGGCATCGTGGCCGCGCGCGAGGTTGTTGAGCAGCACGCGCTCGCCGTCGGCGAGGTTCGGCTCGGACCTCAGCCACGCGAGGATCTCGGCGACCAGGAGGCTGGAGTCGATCTGCCCGCGGTCGATGCGGTCGGGGTCGAGCGGGACGGAGGGGGCGATGGCCCTGCGACGTTCGAGCGCCTCGTAAGCGTGCCCCATGGCCGACCTTGCGCGGTGCTGGGCGGGGGTGGAGGCGTCCGTGGGGTTGCGTAGGAGCTCGTCGAGGGCGCGGTCGATGCGGTCGAGCTCGTAGATGTCGCGGCTGGCCAGCGCCTGCTTCTGCAGAGCCTTGACCGCCCCGGCGACGGGGTGGCTGATCATGGTTTTTCGCTCCGGGTGTCTGGTGGTGGGCCCCATGCGGTGGCACACGTCCGAAAGGTGAAGCGGTGGTATGCGGTTGTTGCTGCAGCGTACTGGGCGGGACTGACGGGTGAGGGCGTTTCGCTGAAGTCGGCGGTTGCTCCGGCCCTGCGGCCTCCTCATCTATAGAGGTCGGGTGGGAGGCGGAGTTGTTGCGCTTGGTGCGGAAGGTTTTTGACGTGGCGTCGGCTGGCCTTGGGGTCGAAATGCTAGTTGAGTCACCGTCGGGTTGGTCGCGTCCGAACCCGGGACGGCGCTCCGAGCGGGAGCAGTGAGGGTCTGGCACCAGCAGTTGTTACGCGAGTGGCGCTGACGGGGTCGGCTGCAACAACAGCAATCCCCAGAACTCCTCACCTCTACGGAAGGCGCCGAACCGCCCCACCGAGGCTGGTCGATCGATCATGATGGTGTGCGGGCGCCCACCGCAGATGAAGGGCCAGACCCAGGAGGGAGTGACCATCGCATGACCGACGACTTCTCGTTCACCGATCTGCGCCCGCGCAGCTGGCTCGACGCGTTCCCATGGCTGAAGGGCGCTGCGGATCCCGGTGCCGACCCATGGTGGAACGACGCCATCGACGACGCTGACGCTGTCGCGCGTAGGCAGCGGTTGGCTCAGGTATCTGAGCTGGCGATGGCCCGCCTCACCCGGTGGACGATCGAGCAGATCTTCCCCGGACTCGCCCCTGACGTAGACCTGCACCGGCTGCAGCTGCCGGCCCGCGCCGTCAGCGCGCTCGGTCAGCGCAACTGCTCCCTGGCCAGCGACCTGGCGGGCATCACGCTCGACGGGATGCTCGGCTGGCGGCAGGTCGGCGTCGGCACAGTCGACGCTATCCTGCAAGCGCTGGCGGACGCATCAACCGCGGCGGCGACACCTACGGTCATGACGGACTATCACGTCGCGCACGCCGCGCCGCAGCAGCCGGCTGACCAGGTCCGCCTGCCGCGCTGGATGTCGACGTTGGTGGAAGACCTCTCCCAGATCGCGACCTGGTACGCCACTATCGGCCTTCCCCGTCAGCCCTTGCTCGGTGCGCCGCCGACCCCCGGAATTCCCGAAGAGATTCTGAAAGCCCGTCAGCGGCTTGAGGTGCTCAACGCCGGAGACATCCTGATCACCGCTGAACTCGATCTGGACGTGGCCGCGCTCTTCGACGAGGCCCTCCGGCTACTCGACCATCGCGCAGCTCAGATCCTGTCTGCCCGCCTCTTCGCCGACGATCCCATCACCCAGGACCAGATCGGCAAGAACTACGGCATCACGCGCGAGCGGGTCCGCCAGATCGAAGGCAAGGCGCGCAGCGCGATGCTCGGCTTCCTTAGCGACGGCGGCCCGCTCGAGCTGGTCGCCGAGACCGCCCGCACCTTTATCGGCACCGTCCGACCGCTCGACGACCTGCTCACCCTCATCCCTGCGCTCGGGAAGACGGTCGACGCGGTTGGTCAGCCCGCCTGGCGCGTCTTGGACGGCCTCGACGACGCCTACGAGATCGAGGACGGGTGGTGCGTTGCGCCGACCATGACGGCCGCGAGAACGATCACACAGACGCTTTTGCAGGAGCGAGCTGACAAGTATGGCGTTGTACGCCTCGACAGCCTCGATCTGATCGAGACAAGCCAGCCGGAGCGCCGGCCAGAGCTGACGGCGTCCTGGTTGACGCACTGCAGCTACATCATCGACGGCGACTTCGTCTTCACCCGGACACAGTCAGTTGGCGACTACGGTGCGGCGGTGCTCTCGGTCGCCGGGGCGCCGCTCAGCGCCCAAGAGATCGTGGACCGCTTCATCATCGAGCGCAGCGCTGGATCGCTCCGCAACGCCATGAGCCAGGACGATCGCTTCGAGCGAGTGGACCGTGACCGCTGGGCGCTGTCGGAGTGGGGCATGGACGCGTACGCCGGGGTTCGCTCGCTCATCCGGGAGCAGGTGGGGCGTGGCGGAGGACGCATCAACCTGAACGACCTCATCGAGTACATCACCGGCACCTACAGCGTCACGGCCAGCAGCGTGGTTGCCTACGCCAGCTCCCCGCCGTTCGAGAACCGGGACGGCGTCGTCCGCCTGGCGGGCGCTGATCGGGAGATCCGAAAGCTTCCCGAGCGGACCCGTCGTCTGTTCCGCCGCGAGGATGCTTGGGCGTACCGCGTGCGCATCACCAAGGACCACCTCCGTGGGAGTGGCTTTATCGCGCCGATGGCGGTCGCCAGCATCGTTGGACTGCAGTTCGGCCAGACACGCCAGCTGGAGTCCCCGCTTGGCCCGCAGGCCGTCAGCTGGACCGGGACCCAGCCGTCGTTCGGAACGATCCGGCGATTCCTTATGGACAGCGACATCGCAGCCGACACCGATGCCTTCCTGATCATCGGGGACGACGGCAGCTTCGCCTTCGAGTCGGCCCGCGAGCTGACGGGTGATGCCCTCGCGGACGCGCTGAGCTTGATCGGCGCGCCAAACACGCTCGACGTCGCCGAGGCGGGTGAGGCGTTGACCACGGCGATCGGACTCCCGCCGGACTGCCCCGTGACCAGCGTCATTGGCGGCTACAGAGAGCGCGGCGACAGCGACATTGCCGACCTGCTGACCAGCGTCCGTGACATCCTGGAGACCGGCCACCACCCCCGGCGCGCCGCGCCGACCGCGGACGTCGACGAGATCATGGACCTGCTGTGATCGCACCTACATCCAGTCTTCGCTCGCTCGCCCTGAGCGATCGCTACCGCAGCGATCAGGAAGACGTCGTCGCGAACTTCTACGTGCCGGCATTCTCGGCGGCGACGTCCTACAGCCGGGCCGTTGGCTACTTCACCTCGACCAGCCTTGCCCTGTTCGCCCGTGGCATCGAAACCTTCGCCGAGCGTGGCGGCACCATGCGGCTGGTCGCCTCCCCTCATCTCAGTGAGGACGACATCGTCGACATCGAGCGCGGCTACGACGTCCGCGAGGTGATCGAGCGGGCGACGATGCGCGAGCTCGATGTCGAGCAGCGCGAAACGGTCCTGGATGGCCTCGGTCTCCTCGGACGCCTGATCGCCGAGGGCCGCCTAGACATCAAGCTGGCCTTCGTCGAGCAGAAAGGTCGCATCGGTATCTACCACGAGAAGATCGGGATTTTCCGCGATGCGGTCGGTGACGTGGTCGCCTTCACCGGGAGCAGTAACGAGACGTACGGCGGCCTGATGGCGAACTTTGAGTCGGTGGAGGTGTACCGAGGCTGGGTGGCAGGCGACGGTGCTCGGGCGCTACGCCTCGAGGCGGACTTCCAGGCTCTGTGGTCCAACCAGACGCCGTACCTCAGCGTGGAGCGTTTCCCCGATGTTGCTCGCGATCGCCTCATCGAGCTGGGGAGCGACCGACCGCGGGCTTTCCTGCCTGGCCGCGACGATGCGCTCACGCCCTCGCTGGTCGTGACGCCGGGGCTGGCCCGGCTGGCCATCCCCGAGGGGCTGACCGTCCGCGGATACCAGCGGGAGGCGGTCGAGTCGTGGGGCAGGCATCAGGGCCGCGGGATCCTCAAGATGGCAACCGGTACCGGCAAGACTAAGACGGCCATGATCGCCGCGACCCAACTGGCCAACGTTCTGCGCCAGCGTGAGGAGCCGCTGATCGTCCTGGTCCTGGCCCCGCTGCAGCACCTCGTCGACCAGTGGATCACTGAGGTTGAATCGTTCGGTGTCCGCCCGGTGGCCGTCTACGAGTCCAGTCAGAAGTGGCTGCCGGTCGTCGAGGACCAGCTCAATGAAGCCCGCATGGGCCAGCGCCCGGTCGTAGCGATCGTCGCGACGAACTCGTCGTTCGCTGGTGACAGATTCCAGTCGGTACTATCTCGAATCTCCCAGCCGCTCCTGATCATCGCCGACGAGGCCCACAACCTCGGCTCTTCGACCTACCGCTCGGCGCTGCCGCACAACTCCACTTACCGGCTGGCGCTGTCAGCGACTCCGGAGCGCTGGTTCGACGACGACGGCACCGACGCTTTGATCGATTACTTCGGCCCGATCGTCTTCGAGCTGGGACTTGGCAAAGCCATTGAGATGGGCGCTCTTTGCCGTTATCTCTACGTGCCGCGTCTGGTCGAGCTGAATGACTACGAGACCAACCTGTACGTCGATCTGACCAGCCAAATCGCTAAGCGGCTTGCCGCTGGGGACAGCCTCAAGGACGCGGATCCCGAATCCCCACTCGGGTTCCTCCTTCGGCAACGAGCAGGCGTCCTTGGGCACGCCGAGGGCAAACTCGCTCAGCTCCGGTCAGACCTCGGAGCCCGGGGCGACTCGTGGTTCCAGCTGGTTTACTGCGCCGAGGGGCGACGCCCGACCGAGCCGGGTGACCCGCCGGGATCGAACCAGCTCCGGGAGGTGATGAACATGGTCGGCAACCAATTGCGCCTCTCAGCACACTCCTACGTCTCGGAAACGCCGCGGGCGGAGCGCAAGATTCTGCTCCGGCGCTTCGGCACAGGTGAAGACCTGCGAGTGCTCATCGCCATGCGCTGCCTCGACGAGGGGGTCGATATCCCAGATGCCCGTGTCGGCTACCTGCTGGCCAGCAGCAGCAACCCGCGGCAGTTCATCCAACGCCGCGGGCGCCTGCTGCGTCCAGCGGACGGCAAAGACCGGGCCGAGATCCTGGACTACATGGCGGTGCCCCCGTCAGGCACGCCGATCAACTTCGACGTCGAGCGCGCGCTGTTGAAGCGTGAGCTCGAACGGGCCAACGAATTCGGCAAGTTGTCGGAAAACTACGAGACGACGCTCGAGGTGCTGCGACCGCTCAAGGAGCGCTACCAGCTGATGGATATGTAGGCGGAGGGCATGGGACAGACCACATCAAGGAAGGGCGCGAAGTGACCAATGAGGGTCGCACAGAGAAGCAGGTGCTCGAGGATCTCAGCGACGAGGAGCGGGCGCTTCTCAAACGCGTCCTCGAAATCGAGCGGGCGAAGCTGCACCTGAGCGCGTATGAAGCGACGGACGACCTACTCGCCGCAGTAAAGGAGATCATCCCGTGAGACTGCAGTCGGTCACGCTGACCAACTTTCGTCAGTTCCAGGGCGTCCAAACATTCGATCTCCACTCTGACTCGGTCAGGCCAGTCTCCCTGTTGTTTGGAGCGAACGGCTCCGGCAAGACGACCTTCCTGAATGCCTTCACCTGGGCGCTCTACGGCACGATGTCCGACGACGTCGAGCATCAGGAGCGCATGGTGACGGACAGCGTCTGGCGAGCGCTCCCGATCGGCGACTCGGTAGAGGTCGCCGTCGAAGTGCGGTTCGATCACGAAGGACAGGACTACCGCCTGCTGCGCCTGGCGAGCCTCCGCAAGGAATCGGACCAGCAGTCGACGCCCTCGCCGCAGGTCCAGCTCTGGACGACCAAGGCTGACGGTTCCTCGGAATCCGTGGGCGCCCCGCAAGAGACCATCTACAGCATCCTGCCGCAGGGCGTCAGCCGCTTCTTCTTCTTCAACGGTGAGCGCATTGAGAACTTGGTCAAAAAGGGTGCTTACGCCGAGGTTCAGCACGACATCAAGGTGTTGCTCGACCTGGAGCAGGTCGAGCGGGCGCTGGTGCACCTACCCAAGGTTGACAAACGCCTGACCCTGGACCTCAAGAAGCACGGTGGCGACAAGGCCAGCGAGATCCAGACCGCCATTGATGAGCTCGGCGAGCGCGAGACGACCGCTCGAGAGGAGCTCAAGGTGCTTGAAGGAGACCTTGCGACCCTGACCGAGGAACGCGAGAGCGTCACAGATCTGCTGCGTCAGCACGCGGCCGCGGCCCCAATCCAGGCACAGCGCGACGCCGTCACGAAGGAACTCGAGGAGGCTCGAGTCGCTCGCGACGCGGCGGTGGCTGAGCGGGCAACCTTGGTCGCGACGCGCGGCTTCCTGGCATTTACAGAGGCGCTCGGTGAGAAGACTCAGGCGATGGCCGACGGCCTCTACCAGAAGGGAGCCCTGCCGGCCCCGCTCAAGCGGGAGTTCGTCGACCAGCTCCTGAATGACGGCGCCTGCATCTGCGGCACGCCGTTGGTCGAGCACTCTGAGTCGTGGGAGCACGTCAAGGACTGGCGCCAGCGGGCCGGACTGCAAGCGGTCGAGACGGCCTGGCAGAAACTCAGCGGGCAGATCACTCCGCTCTCTTCCGCACGCACTGATCTGCGCGAGGCGCTCGCACAGATCATGAAGCGCATCGGCGCCGAGCGCGATCGGGTCGCCCGTCTCGAGGAAAGCAAGTCAGAACTCGATGGCAAGCTGCGCGACAGTCGTCTGGAGGACGTCCAAGCGCTCGAGACAAAGCGTATGGAGCTCGACAGCCGCCTTGGCGTCAAACAGCAGCGGATCGGCTCGGTCAAGAGCGAGCTCGACCGCATCGCGAAGGACACCGCGCAGAAGATAAAGGAGCGCAGCCGTGCCGAGGTCACCGACGAACTCGCGGCAAAGGCCCGGGCGCGCTCCGACCTCGTGCAGTCGGTCCGGCGCGCGCTCGAAGAGATCCTGGCGATCCGCGAGGAGGCCATGCGCCAGCGCCTGGACGCCGAGTTGAAGGCAGTGTTCCGGAGCATCACGCACCAGAACCACATTCCCACCCTGAGCAAGGGCTTCGAGCTGACGCTTCACAAGGACGTCAACGGTGTTGAGCTGCCTGTCCCGAAGTCGACCGGTGAGAATCAGATCCTGAGCCTCAGCTTCGTAGCTGCTGTGTCGAAGCTTGCCCGCGAGATCCGTAAGGGGCGCAGAGCAGAGGGCAACCCCCCTCTGGACGCCGGTACGTACCCCATCGTGATGGACGCCGCGTTCGGCTCGCTTGATCAGGACTACCAGCAGGCTGTGTCGCGGGCGCTCGCGCAGATGGCACCGCAGCTCGTGGTCCTGGTGAGCAAGAGTCAGGGGCTCGGCAAGGTCGTGACCGAGCTACTGCCCTACGTCAGTCACCTGGGCATCCTCGAGACCCACACCACCGCGTCGGGCAATGTCGCGGATGACATCGAGCTCGAAGGAATGTCCTACCCCTACATCCGGGCAGCCGTGACCGACCACTCTGAACTGAAGGTGATCAAGTGACGACCGTGCCTGCGGATGTCCGCGTCCGCCGTCCGCAGCAGCACGAGGCACTCATGATCGAGCTGCAGAACGAGGCAGGCTTCGCCACCTTTCGTGACATCCTGCTCTTCGCCGCCGCGGTCGGATTCCGAAACGGCCGACAGGCTGGGTTCACGGCGGCCTCCGGTGATCCGATCCGCTACGAGACGCTGACAGCGCCGGCCTTCAGCGAGGCATTGATCAACATGATCGCAGCCAACGTGGTGAGCGACGATCCAGAGATCATGGACGGGACGCGCATCGAGGAGCGGATCAACATCTTCGAGGAGCACGCCAACGGCGGACTCGAGTTCATCCAGGAGCAGGTCAATGTGCGACATCAGCCGGCAGCGCTCGTCGTCATTGACCTGGTAGCCGAAACCTTCAGCGAAAGCGGCGGGGCCAAGCCGGTGTCGGTCGACGAGCTACTGAGCGGCATCACGTGGGGGTAGTCGCCCGCCGAACCAAGCGGTGACCCCGCAGTCCAATGCCCGCCGCAGCAACGGGCCCCTTCAGCGCGCTGGTAGCCTCGGCTGCCCGTAGAGCCCCGCCGGACCTCGGACTGCTGAGCCACCACCTGTAGGGCGGACACCACCTATCGCCTGCGCCAAAGACCGCGACGTGCCAAGGGCTTGCTTCCGCGAGCGGTAAGCCGGCCCTTGGCACGTGGTGGCCTACTCGGCGGTGATGGCGAGAAGGTCTTGGACGGAGCGAAGGTCCTGACGGCCGGCGAGGAAACCAATGCCGCGATGCAGGTGGATCAGCAGTGTCTTGTTCACTGCGGCGTCGGTGGGTTCCTCCCCGTCGGCCGCGCACCTCTGCTTGAGCAGGGATAGATAGACATCGCCGTGCGGGCCAGCGAACGTCTTCCAAGCGATCTCCACGTTGGAGTCGGTGGTGATGTCCCTGACGAGCGGTGTGGAGGGGTCGCGCAGGGAGAGCGCCAGTGCCCAGCGGCAGAGTTCGTTCCACTGGGTCAGCCCGGTGTGGCGCTTGAGCCAGGCGAGCTGGTCCTTGGCGCTCTGGGACAGCCGGATGGTGATCTCAGACGGCATGCAGGGCTCCCTCGGTCCACCAGTAACCGGGCGCGACACGGGTGGTGAACGTGGTGTCGTCGTGCACGAGAACGTAGCTGTGTGCGATGGAGGGCTTGAGCCGCCGCAGGAGGTTCTCGTCGATCTCTTCGTCGGTGGACAGAAGAAGTACCTGTCGGCCGGCGTGCGGGAAGTAGCGGTCAACCAGGTGCTCGCGGTGCCGGCTGTCCAGACGCCCCAGTGGGGTGTCGATGACGGTGGGCAGGCGGTTGCCCGCGACCTTGGCCAGACCCCACAGCAGTGAGATTGCGAGGAGCTGCCGCTCACCGGCGCTGAGCCGCGCGGGGTCGATGGGCTCCCCGTCATGGTTCGTCAGCGCGAGCTGGAACTTGTCGGTGTCGATTCGCAGGTCCTTGATCAGCCCACTCTTCCTCATCAGCTTCTGGAAGCTGCGTAGGACGGCCACTTCAAGGCTGCTGATGTGCTTGCGCAAGAGCGCCTCGCCGAACCGCTCCAAGGTGTTGCGGGCCTTCTCCGCGTATGTGGTGATGCGCTGGAGCTCCTCCTCGCGGATGAACGTCTTGATCCGCTTTTGCTGTGAGCGCTCCAGGTCGGCTTCGAAGCGGTCGCGACGGCCCTTGGCCTCCTCCAGCAGCGCGTCGTTGCGCTCAACGGCGGCTCTGGCGACGACGGCGGCCTCCATCGCCTGCTGCCGGTCTTCGATGAGCGCCTTGATCTGCTGCTCATCGGGTACGGCAGCTAGCTGGCGGTCGGCCTCCTGCAGCTCGTGCAGCGTCTTCTGTGCTTCCTGAAGGAGTTCTGCCGAGCGAGCTGCGTCATTCTGGAGGTTGTGGTCCAGCGCGGAGAGCTTTTGCGCGAGATCGCGGGGCAGGCCGAGGTGCTGGGCGAGTTCTGCGGCGGACGCGCGCTTCTTTCGGTCGGCGGTGAGCTTCTTCTTCAAGGCCGTACGAGCTGCCGCAGGGATGTCGTCGGGCAGTTGGTCGATCAGCCATGCATCGCGTGCCTCTAGGGCGCCGACGATCTGACGGGCCTCGGTGGCCTCCTGCTCGCGCACAGCCTGTTCCTGCAGTGCAGCGAGCTGCTCGCGCACCAACAGAAGTGGGAGCGTTCCTTCGGCCAAGCTGCGAAGCGCCTTCTGCGTCTCGGCCAACCGCGCCGCTGTCGCATCCTTCGACGCCTCAAGGCTGCGGCGCTCCTCGTAGAGCCTGCCGCCGGCGCGTTCGAAGTCCCGCTCTATCTTGCCGAGCTTGGTTTGCGCCACGTCCAGCTGCGAGGTGGCGTTCGCCCTGTGCTGGCTCAGGTCGGCTACCTCCTGGCCAGCAACCTTCGTCTTCGCCTCAAGGTCGTCGATCTCCTCAAGGACGCCCTGGTCCTCCTGCGACAGGCGCTGGCGGCGCTGGAGAGCAAGGAGGTCGGTCCGTAGCTGTTCCACAGCCCGGACACCCAGAAGGGAGTGGACCGCAGCTTCGATGACATCGGCGGCCCGCTCTGGGTCGGCGAGTTGCTCGACCTTCTCACCATCGAAGAAGAAGAGGGACGCGACCTCCAGCGGGAGGATCTCCTCGACGTGCTCAGCCCAGCCGTCGCTGACATTGCGGCTGTACTGCCCATCTACAGAGACGTTGAGGCTCTCCTTGAGCTGCTTGCCGCTGACGCTCCACGTACGGACGACCTCATACGTGCGAGGACGGCCCTCGACGGTAATCGAGAACTCCAACCGCAGTTCGGCGCCGCGGCTGGGATCGGCCGCACGGTTGATGCTTTCGCGCAGGTACGTGTCGTAGGAGCGGCTGCCCCGTCCGCTGCATCGGGCCCGGGGCCCATACAGCACGAGCTGGATGGCATCGAGCAGGGTCGTCTTGCCGCAGCCGTTCAAGCCACCGATCAAGACGATGGGGCGCTTCGGCTTCACCCGAAGATCAAGGCTCTGCCGGCCTTGGTAGGCGCCGAAGTCGTGGAGCGTGATGTTATGCAGGTGCATCAGTGGTCTCTTCGTTCAGCGTCTCTTGGGTCGGGATACGTCGCAGCTCCTGCAACTTCTTCGCGAACTCCAGGGCGTCGTCGGCGTCCTCGTAGTAGCCCTTCTTGATCGCCTTCTCCAGTGCCTCGAACAGGCCGGCCCGTCGTGTCATGGTCCGGTACTGCCGCTCGACCGACAGGAGCTCACGTGTCATCGAGAAGTGGATCGGGTCGTCCTCGCATGCATCCTTGAGCAGTCCGATCTCCTCGGCCCCCAGCACGAGTTGTTCGTCCAGCGGCAGTCCGGGGAACTTCTCGCCTGTCGCCTGCTCGTAGATCTCCGGCAGGGAGTCTTCGACCTCGTGCTTGTCGAAGACCCAAATCCGACGGATCTCGTGCAGTTCTGCCATCGAGATCAACTCGATGCCGCGCACGTGCTCCGGTGCCTTCTTGTGGTTGCGGACCTTGGCCTGGGCGTCGAGGAGCTTGCGCAGCCAGTCCTCGCGAGCGAACTGCTTGTACGGGCCGCGGATGGTTCCGTCGTGGAACAGCTGGACGGTGCCGTTCATACGGCGGAAGTCCCGGGTCTCGCTCTCGCTGTTGACGTCGTCAAGCTCGTTGCGCAGCTTCAGCAGCGGACGCATCCACTGCTTCTCGTCATCGTTGCGGATCATGGCGGTCATGGACTTGTCCTGCTCCACCAGCGTGCAGGTCCAGCAGCCGAAGCGGCTGTCCCCGCAGGAAGGGGTGGTGTCGTCGACGACCAGCGGGCATTCGGAGTCATCCGATGCCCCCTGATACATCGTCAGCAGGTCCTTGTTGTCGTACCCCCATGGGTTGGAGTACTGCATCAGGAACGCCCACACCTCGTCAGTCGACCACGCCTCGATGGGGCTGTAGACAAGGGAGTTGGGAAGGTTGCCGTTGGGGGAGAGCCGGTCGCGGACCCGCCCCTTCTCGTGCTTGGCCATCGCTCGGGCGCGGGCATGGCTCTCGGTCTTGCGGATCCCAAGCACCAGGATTGCCTCGCCGTGCCGGCGCACGACGCGCCGGATGAAGGCGTTCGACGGCTTGATCTTCAGGCGTTCGGTGCACCAGCGGAACTTGGGGCGGGGCGCAGGGTAGCCACGGCCGATCAGGTTGACCCAGAAGGTGTCCTTGATCTCGGGAGTCAGCTTGTGCGACTCGATGGGCAGTGCCTGCTCCTGCGCGGCCGTGCGCATCGTGTCCAGCGATTGGCCGACCCATGCGGCAACGACCGGGTTCTCCACCAGGGTGTCCGTGCTGATCACGTGCACAGGCTTGGTGCGCTGCTCGGCTGGCAGATCCTTGAGCGCGAGCCAGACCAGCTGGAGGACGGCGGTGGAGTCCTTGCCGCCGCTGTACCCGATCACCCAAGGCACCTCGTCGGCGGTGTAGAGCTCGCGGACCTCGGCCGTCAGCTCCTCGACGACCTCCGCCAGGGGCCTGTCCTGGAAAGGCGCCGACTTGGGGGTGCTCATGAATCTCCTCGCAGGTAGGCGTCTTCCGCACGCTGTTCTTCCGCGCTCAGTTCGAGCTTCAGGTGCTGACGCAGGTAGTTCACGGTCAATGTCAAGTTCTGGTGGCTCTTGGACACACGCCCGGCTACCAGCGCGCGCCCCTCCCAATCGGTGTTGGCACGCGACCAGTCCACCGCCGACAGCCGTTTCAGCGTCGGCGTCCAGGTCCGCGGCACCAGAGACTTTCGCAGTAGCGAGTTGCCCACCCGCCCCAGCGCGTGCAGCGCGATCCCGTGGCTGTGCAGGTAGTCACGCCGGACTTCCGGCGCAGTCAGCTCCCTGCGCCGGACCAGCGTCCACTCCGGGATCACCGCGTCGATCGCAGCCCAGTACGCCTCGGCGATCTCCTGAGGCTGGTCCTTCTTGAGCTCCAACCCCTGCAGCAGGGACTGGGTGGCGTAGTAGACCGAGCTCAGGGTGAACAGCTTGCGCGAGCGCTGGGACAGTGTGCTGCTCTCCATCTCCACGTGTCCCTTGAACGCCGGTGCCCTCATGGCCAGTAGCCGCGCCGTGGTTGCCAGGTCGTCGCGGTGGTCGTACAGCACCCCGATGGAGCGAGGAGGCCGCACGGCGTGGCGGTTCAGGTCGGCGAACATCTGCTGGCAGCGCGCGAGTCCGGAGTCGTGGAAGAACACCACGGCGATCGTCTCCTCGCCGAGGTCGGGATTCTCCTTGAGCGCCTGCTCGATGGCGGCCCGCCGGTGCTGACCGTCGTTGATCAGGAAGCGCGAGGACATGGAGATCCGGATCTGGCCGGCGCGCATCCCCACACCGCTGTCGGCAATGCCTTCGAAGTGGATGTCGCCGTCGACGGACGCGGTCAGCGCGCTGAAGACGTAGTCAGTAGGGTTGTCAACGATGTAGCGGGTCAGTGCCGGCAGGCGCCCCTTGTTCAAGATGCGCTGGGCGCGGACCTCCGGGGCCAGCTCGTCCTCGTCGAAGAGGAAGATCTTCGGGATGAGTCTCAGAGGGCACATAGACACATAGAACTCGCGCCCCGCCTGGATGCCGCGGATGGCCGGGAAGACGTACTCGAATCCCGCAGACGTCGCCGGTTCGGCGGACTGTGAAGTTGCTGAAGATCCCACCGGGTAACGGTATCGTACGTCAGGTAAAAGACGTACATCGACGTGCAGAATAACGCTCAAAGGTGGGTTGGGTCGGATGGTGACGTACCTCGACGCGGCGGCGACGACGCGTGTGGACCAGCGGGTGGCTGATGTCGTCCTGCACTGGATGACCGCAGAGTTCGGCAACGCGGGCAGTCGCCACGAGTACGGCACGCGGGCCAAACGCGCAGTCGAACGGGCCCGCGAGTACCTGGCCGGCACTGTGGGGGCGGAGCCCGACGAGCTGATCTTCACCAGCGGTGCCACGGAGAGCAACAACATCGCCCTGCTTGGTCTGGCCCCGTACGGCGAGCGTACCGGGCGGCGCCACATCATCACCTCCGCCATCGAGCACAAGGCGGTTCTGGAGCCGCTGGAGCACCTCGCCGGCCGCGGGTTCGAGGTTGAGTTCCTCAAGCCCGGCGCCTCGGGAAGGATCGAGGTCGGGGCAGTGATGGAGCGGCTACGGCCAGACACTCTGGTGGTGTCGTTGATGCACGTGAACAATGAGACCGGGGTGATCCAGCCGGTCGCCGACCTCGCGCGCGAGCTGCAGGCCACCGCGACGTACCTGCACGTGGACGCGGCCCAGGGGTACGGCAAGGTACCGGGCGACCTGACCGCACCGATCGACATGATCAGTATCAGCGGGCACAAGGTCGGCGCCCCCAAGGGGGTGGGAGCGCTGGTTACCCGGCGCCGGGAGGACATCGACGAGTGGCCCGCCCTCGAGCCGATCATGTTCGGCGGCGGGCAGGAACGAAAGCTGCGTCCGGGCACCCTGCCCGTTCCCCTGATCATGGGGCTGGCGGAAGCTGCGAAGATCTTCGAGGCCGAGCACACGCAGTGGCAGAGCGCAGCCCGGCAAGTGCGCTCCCGGCTCCTCCAGGGGCTGGCCCCCGCGCGCTTTCGCGTCAACGGAGACCAGGAACATGTCGTCCCGCACATCCTCAACCTCTCCTTCGAGGACGTGAACTCCGAGGCGTTCCTCGTCATGCTCAAGGACTTGGTCGCGGTCGCGACCGGATCCGCGTGCACGAGCGCCTCATACACCCCCAGCCACGTGCTCACCGCCATGGACTTGCCCGACGAGGTGGCCTCGAACGGGCTGCGGTTCTCCTGGTTCCCCGCGCAGGCGGAGGGCTTGGACGTCGAGGAGCTCGCCCGCGGCGTCGAGAAGCTGCGGCCGCGGGCCTGAGTAGCCTCAGCTCTGAGCCCGGATGAGGCGGTGCCCGCGCAGAGCTCGCCCGCAGCGCGCGAGTTCACTCTCCCAGCCGTTCTCGGTGCCGATCAGGTGCGGGTGCGCGTACAAGCCCGCCCGCACCTCGGCTTCGGTCAGCCGCCGGTACTTGGCGGCGTCTGGGTCGTCGGGGTGGAGGAACTCGTGCTTGCGGTGCAGCAATGGGCGGTTCTCGCGGTTGCCGTATGAGTTGTGCGAGGTTTCGAACGTCCCGAGGTCCACCTGGTAGGACGTCAGCAGTCGCGGGTGCGGGTCACTGTCGAAGTCCGGGTAGTCCAGCCAGCTGACTGCCCGGCCCCGGTGGCAGAGTTTGGCGAGGGTCCACGTCTGCGGCCGGCCGGCGGCGATCGACGCGCAGTGTTCGTACAGCCGCAGCACGGTCGGCATCCGCTCCACGGCTCTCCGGTGGACGTACAACGCGGTGGGGGTGAGCTTCCCTACCGCGGAGGCGTTCATCGCTCCACGGACGTAGGAGTCGTCCCGCAGTTTGAGTAGCAGCCGGTCGGCGCGCTGGCACGCCTCCTTGTAAGAGGAGAAGAACGCCCGGATGTCCAGTTGCACGGTCAGCGGCAAGCTGGTGAAGGGACCCCGGCCGTTGAACAGCTCGACGGCGAGGAAGAGCAGCGTGTTGAGGGTGGTGCGCTTGGCACCCTCCTCCACCTTGACGGGGTCGGCGGACTCACGAACGAGTCGATGGACCTCTGCGGGACGCAGGTGTCCCAGCAGCTGGGCCGCGGGCAGGGGCATTTCCTCGAGCCGTGGTGGCCGCCCGCGCCGCTCCACGTGGTCGACGAGCGCGCTGATCGCGGAGGTGGTGTCGACTGAGGCCAGCCACTGGTCGTCTGTGATGATGCGGCGCGCGAGGTAGCTCAGCCGGGCCGTGTCGTCCTTGAAGGTGTAGATGATCCCCGGTGACGCGGAGACGGCCCGTACTCCAGTGACCTCCTCTACGTAGCTCCGCAGCTCGCTGGCGCCATACAGGTGCTGGAAGGTTTTGCGCCGGGTCAGTAGGCCGTCGCTGAACTCTTCACCGCTGACCTTCGACCTTTCCCAGGTGAGGCGCGCGGAGACGATCAGGACTGTGCCCGCCAGCTCCCAAGCGCGCTGAAGGGTGAGTCGCCGCTCGGCTGGGTCCTCGATGACGTTCAAGACGTACGTCAGAAGCACGACAGGGGCAGGTGCCAGCCGTATGTCGGGCTGGTAGAAGGGATCCCACCCAACCGCTGCGCAGCCCATTCGCTGTAGAGCGCGCACGTCCTCTCCGCGCCCGCACCCGTAGTCGAGCACGGAACACTCTGGACGGATCTGCTTGTCGAGTACCGCTTGTCGAGCTGGAACTGAGAGGCCACTTCGGCTGATCGCGGTCAACCGACGTTCGCTGCTCCAGCCTTCTAGAACCATGTGATCATGCCCTCGCGTAACCGGGGTCCGGGGTCTGACGTTACCGGCCATAGTGTCGTCGATGTGCGACGCTTCTCGGTTCGTCCAGCCCTCTGCGTCCCCGCAAGAGTGATCCCGCCCGCGACCTTGTTGGCGCCTCTTCGCCGCTATGCAGGCGGTTGGCGCCGCAAGTCATCAGGGCCAGCCGCCCGAGCCACGGTCGCGGCTCGGGCGGGCGAGTGTTGAGCGGGCTCTGGGTTGCGGGCAGGGGTGGGTGGCGTGGCGGGACTGGGTGCTGGCGGGATGCCTGGTGGCGGGTTGGCGTCGCTGGTTGTTGAATAGCAGAAGGGGGAGAGGCGCGGGGACCCAGGGCTGATGCGTTCTCAGCTGGCGGGATGGACCGATTCGTCGGCTCTGGTGCCTGATGGGTGGTTTGCCGGAGTGGAAGCAAGAGACGCGAC
>NZ_JBVIRY010000048.1:29056-48866 GCF_055575795.1 Kitasatospora sp. NPDC034023 | reverse complement strand
GAGCAGGCCGCCGAGTTCGCGGAGCCGGCCGCCGAGGTGGACGAGGTGGTGGTGGACGGCGCCGCGGTCGACGTCGACCAGGCCCCGGCTGAGCGCCGGCCGACGTGGCGCGAGCGCCTGCACGGTGAGCTGACCGACGAGGAGTTGCAGACCGCCCACGTGTCAGCGCTGACGCAGGCCCAGCAGGCCGCCGCGGCCGCCGCCCAGGCCATTGGGTCCGCCGCCGAGAAGCAGAGCCGGGCCGAGGCCGGCACCGGCCCCGCCGCCGAGGCCGTGCAGGCCCAGGCCGAGGCACTGCAGCAGCGCGCGGAGGCCGTCCAGGCCCTGGCCGAGCTCACCCCGGAGTTCGACGCGACCGGGGCCCAGGCGATCGAGCTCCGTGCCCGGCTCGCCGAGGCCGAGGCCGGCGCGGGGTCGCGTTGGCGAGGCCCCCGGGAGCGGGCCGCCGCCGAGGCCGCGGCGCTTCGCTCGCAGTTGGAACAGGTCACCCGGCGGCTGGTCGAGCTGGACATCCAGCGCGAGCGGCTGGACCGCCTCGCCGGTCCGGCACCAGCCCGCGCCGGCGCAGTCCAGCAGTGGGAGACCACCGCCCAGGCCCTGCCGCAGATGCTCGCCCAGGCCCGCAGCAGCGATCTGCAGGACGCCGCCCTGGCCCAGGCGAACGTGCGCGCACTGCAGCAGCGCGCGGCCGAGGCCCAGGCCAGCGCCGAGACCCTGGCAGCCGAGCGGCAGATCAGGGCCGAGCAGCGGCCCGCCGACTCCCTCACCGAAGGGCTGCAGCGCACGGCCGCCCGCATCAGCGCGGCGGCCGGCGACGCCCGCCGCGAGCACGAGCAGGACGCGGCGTACGGGTACGAGTACACCGATCAGGAGTGGGACCGGTCCGCCGACGATGGCGGCCGCAGCAGGTAGCACGCCGACCAGGAGGGGCAGGCAGCACCATGGCGGAGGACCGATACGAGCAGTACCACGAGGTAGTGCGGCGGGTGTTCGGGCCGCGCGCCGATCTGGTGACCGGCGATCCGGCGTGGCCGGCCCTTGGGGCCACCCTCGCGCGCGTCGAGCGAGCCGGCCACGACCCGGTGACCGTGCTCGGACGCACGGCCGAGCAGACCCGGATCACCCCCGCCGTGCGCTCCGTCCCCGCGCTGCTGGCGTGGCGCATCAACCAGGAGTTGCCCGCCGACCCTACGGCGCCGCGGCCGCAGACGTTCGACCCCGAGAGCGTCCGGACCCCCGTGCGGCCCGAACCCCCACGGGAAGCCGCCGAAGACGGCATCCCGCCGTGGCGCGAGCGTCCGCACGGCACCGTCCCGGACGCCGAGCTGCAAAGCCGGCTCGCCGACGTGCGGTCGGCCGCGATCCAGGCCGGTCGCGACGCCAGCCGGGTGACCGAGCAGGCCACCACCGCGATGGAGGTAGCCCGCTCCCGCCGTGGACCGGTCGTCACCGCGCTTACCGAGCGGCACGCCGCACTGGGCGCCCGGGCCGCGGCGGTCGAGGAGCTACAGGCACTGGACCGCGAATACCGCGACGTGCGGCAGGTCGGAGGCCTCGGGGACCGCACTCCCGACCAGCTACAGGCCCAACTCGCCGACGTTGAGGCACGGTTGAAGGAACGGGCGGTTCTTGGACTGCTGCACGCCGTCCGGGGGCAGGAGCGGCGCGAGTTGGTGGCCGAGGCCGGCGCACTGCGCGACTACATCGACAACACCGCACCCCGCCTTGCCGAACTCGACTCCCGCCGGGCGGTGCTGGAGGCCGCCGCCGGCCCGGAGGCCACCAGGGCCGCGGCCTACTCCGAGTGGCTGGTGATGGACCGCACCCTGCCGCAGATGCTGGACACCGCCAGGGACAGCGACGTGGCGGCGGCCGAGCGGGAGCGCTACCGAGCCGAGCGGCTGGAAGAGCGGGCCGGCGCCCTGGCGGAGGAGTACGACCAGTTGGCCACCGAGGACGCGACCCGCGCGGCACTGCCGCGCGGCCGAGCCGAGCAGGAGGAGGCAGGCCGTACCAATCTCATCGAGGAGGTGGCCACCCTCGCGGTTGTGACCGTGGTGGCCAGCGCCGCCGCGGGGGCGGCGGCCGCGGCGGTCGCGGCGGAAGCCGCCGAAGTGGCCTACGACGTCACCACCGGCGCGGACGCTGCCGGCTCGGGACTCAGCATGTAGTACGGCCCTTGGCTCACATGCCCTTACACCTCCTGAGCACCACAGATAACGACGCGGCCCCGACTCGGACGAGTCGGGGCCGCGCCGTCTCCGGCGGGCGTCACCACCGCCGCCGGCCACCGCCCGCCAGTATCGGGACGAACGCGCGGACCGCGCAGACCACCATGAGGACCAGGACCAGGACGACGGCCAGCGCGAGCCAGCCGGCCGCCTTTGCGGTGAACAGCAGGACGCCCACGGCGGGGTGCCGCGCGGGCACCGGAGCGGGGAACGCAGGGATGTAGCCGGTCACGGATCTTCCCTTCGGTCAGCAGGTCGAGGCCGAGCTACCTATGCCATCGAGGCCCGGGTGGCTTCCAACTTGGCGATGGTGGGGACGTGCTCCGGGTTGCTCGGGTTGAGCCGCATCCAGGTGCTGCCGTCGCCGGCGGCGATCCACCAGGAGCCGCCGAACAGCACGGCGCCCACACCGGAGAGCTGCCGGGCCGCCCCCTCCCGGACCCTGGCCTGCATCTCCGAGGTGGGCAGCGAGTCCGGCAGGTACGCCGCCAGCGGGGAGGCGGCGGGAGCAGGCTCCGGGGCCGGGGCGGCGGCGGGCACGGTCGGAGCCGCCCCGGGACCCGCGGCCGCCGGAAGCCGTGGCGCCCGGGCCGGCGCCGGCATCTGGCCGGGCCCCGGCTTGGGACGCGGCTGGTAGTACGGCGCCGGGTGGTGCGCGGGGGCCGTCATCACCGGGTCAGTGCCGGACCACATCACGAACTGTTCGTCCGTGGACCACCGTTCGGGTTCGGTGTACGACGGCTGGTGGTGCTCGCGGTTCTCCAGGCACTCGACAGGAAATTTCACCCTGCCGGTGACCTTGACCAGGGCATCAGCCCACTCGATCAGCGCGAGCTCGCGCTGATTCTCGCCGGGCTCAACGAACACGCGCACCCACGCGACGTAGAGGCCGAGAAGTTCGTTCCGGCCGCCGCGGTGCCGGTACCAGCACCGGGGGATCTTCGTTTCGAGCTGCAGGTGGTCGTACTCCTCCACCACCCACTCCACCCAGGGCCGCATCCTCTCCAGCAGCTGCCGACGTTCGGCCGGCTCCATGGCGGAGAGCACCCACCGGCAGTCTTGGCGGCTGTCCAGCAGCTCCGCTGCCGCGACGGCGAGTTCCGTGGTCATCAGACGTTCTCCAGGGTCTTGGTCGAGGGGGCCGCCGTGGGGTTGGCGAGCGCGAGCAGATGCCGATCCGCTTCCGCGTTGCGCAGAAGGACCCGCATGGGCGGCAGGTTGTCGTACTGGACAAGGGCCCGGCCGCGTTCCAGTTCGCGGATCTGATACGGCGCGATCAGCGGAATTTCATGGTCGCTGACCGTCGATGATCCGCGGCCGTCAGAGCCGGTGGTGTGGGACGTTCGTTGCGTCACCGTTTCTCCGTACCCCTTGGAGAAATAATCCAGCGTCACATCATCGGCCAAGCCGGGCAGAACGATTCGCATTTTGCACTGTGAGACAATCGTGCGGGCATCATCCTGCCCGTACATGGAAATCAGCTGTGAGAAATCGTGGAAGATTGCCAGCAGCTGAACCCCCAGCGCGCGGCCGGTCGATGCGACCTTGGCCAACTCCGGAAAGCGGAACACATTTCCGGCTTCGTCCAGGCCGAGGAGGACCCGGCGGCGCAGAGGCTTGGGCGCCGCAGGGGTGCGGCGCCAGCGGAACAGCCAGTGACGCCCGCCGCCGTTGTCCTGCCAGTTGGCATTGATCCGCTCAAACTCGCGCTCCACCGCGTACATGAGGCTCGCCAGGAGCGCGGTGCAGACCGGCCCGAGGGCCTTCGACTCGGACGGAGGGGAGACGACGAAGATCGTCCCGGAGTCTCGCAGAATGTCCTCCACCGTGAAATCCGAAGCGGTGGCGGACTCGCGGATGATGGGGTTCAGATACGGGTCGATAATGAGGTTTGCCGTAAACAGAACCGACCCGATTCCGTCCGCGTGGAGGTTGCTCCACACGCCCGTGTACTGGCGCAGGAACGTCTGTGCGCCGTGCTTCTGGAGAATCTGCCGGACGTCACTTTCCGCGGCCTTGCCGCGCTGCACGAAATCCACCAGAGCGTCAATTCCGCGGCCGGACAGGTTGGCGGCCAGAAGCAGCGGCCCGACGAACTGCCTGGCCTGCATCATCCACGGCCGTGATGACGGGTCATCCATGCCGGCCGCCTCACACAGCCAGCGCGCCATCCGGGCCGCCGCCGCTTCATCGGTTGCGTAGGCCACCGGCGACCAGCGGCTAGTGCGGTACCCCGGCAGACCGGTGGGCGCGAAGACGTGGACCGGGCCGACCGCTTCGCGCGCCCGGAGCATGTAGAAGACGTCAGGCCCCTTGGCCGTCGAGATCAGCGCAGGCCCCTGCCACTCCAGGGCGTTGGGCACCACCAGCGATACGGTTTTGCCGGAGCCGTTCGGACCGAAGGCAATCGCACTCATGCAGTCGGCGCCGGCGAGCAGGCGGCGGGTGCGCTTGCTGAGCCCCGCCGTCAGCCGCCACAGCCGCCTTGCCGGATCGGCCGGGACGACCATGCGCCGTTCCTGGTCGCGCCGGGCCCACTGTGCACCGCGGGCGCGCCGCCGGCCACGGCGAGCCATCAGCACCGAGCCCGGCAGCACCAGGACGATGCCGAGAAGGATCACGGCGAGCACCCAGTACAGCCAGGCCGGGCCGAGCTCGCCGCCGCCGGCGCCTTCGGCCCAGGCCCCGGCCGCGTCCCCCTTGCTGATGAACAGGTGGCCGGCGAAGGGCAGTCCACGCCGCGCGGTGTCCCCGTGCCAGCCGTGCCCGGACAGCAGGGCCGTCAGGGCGGCGGCGAGCCACAGCGTCCAGGACACCGCCGCGGCGGCGACCCCCGCGCCGACGACGACGTACACCGGCTCACCGCCGCCACCGCCGGCCGCAGGCTGCTGTTGGTCGGAGAACATCAGGCGTACACCCCGTCCGAGGCCGGGCCGGTGGAGGCCGTGGTGGTCGAGGAGTCCGCCCAGGCGTCCGCGACCGGCGGAGTCGAGTCGTCGGCCACGGCGGTGCCGCCGTCCTTGGCAAGGTCCACCCCGGCGGCGGGCACGGCCTCGGGGTCGGTGTTGGTGAAGCCGGCTTCGATGGACGAGCGGACGTGCTGGACGACGAACGACCGGTCCGGCATCTTCCACAGAGCCTGTCCGCGCCGCAGGCCGGTCAGCCAGAGGGATTCGGCATCAGTGGCCCCGAAAAGCCTTTTGCAAAGCTCGATCTGGTCGGCTTTCTGACGGTAGAAGATAATCATTCCCGCGTCCGCCAGAAGGCTGGACGCCACGCGGTCGAGCTCGCTTCCGGCTCCACCCGCCGTCATAATGTCACCCGGCTTGTGGAATACCAGGCCGTTGGACACCTTGTACTGCCGGGCCAGCTTGAACATGGTCTGATACCAGCGCAGGGTGCCGTGATTCATATCGGCCCACGCTTCATCGCTGATATTGTAACGCGGCATCAGATGCTTTGTCATGGCGGACTGCAGCCAGGCAGATGCACAAATGCGAACGAGCGGCAGAGCATCGCGCCGCTCTGCGAAAACTGACGAAAGATTGACCACCAGGAATTTCGATTTCGGGTCAACATCCACCGTGGTCGGTCCGTCAAACATTCCGCGCAGGTCACCGTCCACCAGACGCTGAAACGCCATGATCAAGTCCGCGGTTTTTTCGCGCAATTCGGCAGCGCTCAGCGGCAGGCCCGACAGGGCGGACTGCGGCGGGTGCTGCATCGCTTCCACGACTTCCGGCAGAGTGGGCACCCGCGGCCGGTCGGCCGGCCGGGCCGCCAGCGTCTTGGTGCCGTCCGCGGACACCACCCGTTCGACGTGACCGCCGGTCAGGGTGGCGACCGCGATACGGCACAGCGTCCGCTCCGACTCGGTCAGGTCCCGCCGCAGGACGCCGGCCGCAAGGGACTGCAGCATGTTCAGCTGCCGTACCTGCGCGTCGGCGGGAGACTCATCCCCGCCGCCCATGTCAAAAGGATTCAACCTGTCAGTTCGGCCCGGGCCAATGAAAATCGGTTCATGCCCGAGGTAGCTCGCCACGTCGTTGTACTCGTTCTTGACGTCCGTTGCGAAAGTGCCCCGCCCGAATTCATAGGCCCTGGCAATTCGCGTTTTCACCTCGGTACTCTTGCCCGAACCGATTTCCCCGAAGGTGATCCAGTTAGGGTTAGTCAAAAGCCCTGCGCTGTACCATTCCCACGGGTCGAAGCAAAAGCTTCCGCCGCCCAGCACGTTGGCCCCCACGAGCGGCCCCAGGGGCCCCACCCCCGCATCGGCCTGCCACACATACAGGGACTGCAACAGGGTGGTGGCCTCCCGGTGAGGGGCGAGGCGGAGCTGACGAAGAGTCCGGCCGGACATCGGCCGGGCCAGGCCCTGCCCGAGCAGAGCCAGGCCCCGCCGCGGAGCGGACGACGGCGCGGCCGCCCCGCGGCGGGCCGCCCGCTTCTTGGGGGCGGGGGCGGGAGCGGCCACGGCCACGGTGGGCGTGTTGGTGGTGTCCTTGGCGCGTCGGAACATGCTGTGTCTCCCCGAAGTCGTGTCGGTGGTGGCTTGTCCGGTCGGATACGGCGCCGGCCCCACCCTGGTGGGGCCGGCACCGAAAGCGGCCGGAGGTCAGTCGGTGATCATCCCGAACCGCAGCCCGCGGGCAAACGGCAGAGTCGCCGGAAACGCCACGTCCTGTTCGCCGTAGAGGCGGCGGAGCTTGAGGGCGGCCGCGCGGGTCTCGACTTCCGCGCATGCCTGGTCGAGGAGTTCGGGAGTCGGTGCCGAAATCCGGATCAGGCCGAGAAAATTGTACAGGGCGTGACCATCAGCAATGGCCGTGTCCTGAGCGGCAATTGACTGAGTTTCCCGCACGTCCCGCGCCGAGGCGCGGAATCCCGTCTTTTCCTTCGTCTTCATGTTGGCGTCCTTGGCGGCATCGGACTTGGCGATTTCGTCCGCGGCCTTACGGGGGTTGAGCGGTTCCATGGTGATGGACAGGGTGCGCTCGCAGTTGGTCTGCAAGATCAGCTGTTCCAGGAATGTGCCGGGAACGGATTTCCGGGGCCATTCGGAAATCCAGTAGACGGCGTGATAGGTGTCGTCCGTCCGGTACTCCGCCCAGTGTTCGTCTGCCGCCATCGGCCCGGCCTCGGCCGGCGTGGCGCCGCCGGAGTCGTCCGTGACGGGGCCGCGGGCATCCAGCCCCCACCGGGCGCCCGGGTTGTAGGCGCACCGGATCAGCTTGCCGATGGCCCGCGCCGGCAGAGCCCCCTCCACCACCACGCCCGCAGCCGTCAACGCGTCCTCGATGCTCGCGCACCGCTGCAGCAGATACGCACATGCCCCGGTGTCGCCGCCGCCCAGGGTGCGGATCTGCCGCCGAGCGCGCCGCGGGTCCAGCATCACCGCGATGTAGTTTTCGTGGGTGCGGCTGGTCGGACGCGCTTCGTCAAGGAGCAGTTCGTAGTTCGCGGCGGTGGCCGCCGAGCCCTGCAGACCCTTGGCCGCCCATTCCCGGCTCAGCGCGTCGCCGCTGTCGGGCACGGTGGAGTTCAGCAGCTGCAGCCGCGTGACGCCGCCGGCGGCGTAGGCGATTGAGTCGAGCGTTTCACCCCACGCGGCCAGCCGGCCGTCCTGCTCCGCAGCCGTCAACAATTTGAAGGCCATGCCACGGGTCTGGATCACCACAACGTAGCGGTTCCGCCTGCTGTCCTTGATCACGCCGATGTTCCCGACCGCGGTAGGCGCCGTCAGCACCTGCATGCCCGCCAGGTCGCCCGGCAGCTCCATCTGTTCCACTCCCTCTTCGTGGGTCTGCGGGGCGAGCTGTGCGGCCGGCCCGCCCCTGAACTGGTGCCACCCAAGCGCGCGCCGAACGAGGAACAGGGCGACGATCGGCGCCCACTCGGCCGCGGTGCGGTCGGCGATCGGCACCCACACGGCGGCCACCGTGGCCAGGACCAGGGCGACGCCGAGCAGCGTGCCCCCGACGCCGTACGCCAGCAGACGCACCAGGACGAAGGCGGCCAAGAACAAGGCGATCAAGTTGCCCATGGTCAAACCGAGCACGATGCCGTCGGTCTGCCGCGGGCCGAAGACGTACATCTGGCGCTGCTGCTGCTGTTGCTGAGTCACTGCGGCCTCCCGGTGGTCGGGGTGCGGGGCGGGATCGTGTGCACGGCCGGCGCCGGGCGGACCGGCGCCGTCAGCGCGTACCGGCCCGGACCGGCTGCCTGGCGGGCCGCGGCGGTGGAGGCCACGGAGTTCGTACCGCCGCCCCTGGTGTTCGGCAGCGGTGTGGTTCCACCGCCGGTTCCGTTCGAGGGCAGCCCCGGCGTCCCTCCGCCGCCGCCGGTGCCGCCCGTGCCACCACCGGGTCCACCGGTTCGACCGCCGGTGCCGCCGCCGGTGCCGCCCGTGCCGGGCGGAAGCGCGGGCCGGTTGGGGCTGCCGGTGAGCTGACCGGGGATCACCCCGGAGCCCAGTGCAGGGGTGTCCCCACCCCCGCCTCCCGTAAGCGCGCCGGCCGGGCCGGGAGCGCCGCGGCCGGCCTGCAGCATCGGCCGGTTCGCCCCGGCCTGCAGGGCCGCGAGGCCCGCGCTGAAACTGGGGCCGCCGGCAGCGGCGGTCGCTGCCGCGGCCTGGCCCGCCGCAGACGGAGTGCGGGTCCTACCCCCGCCCGTGAACTTGCCCAGCCGTGAGGCGGCGCCGGTCAGCGCCATGACCCCGGCCGCCATGCCGGCGACGCCACCGAAACCGGCCTGGCGCATCCCGCCCGCGCCGTTCGACTGCGTGGCGCCGCCGATGACACCGATCATCTGCATGACGACGTACGGCGCAAAAGCAGCGACAATGTAGAGGCCGAGCGCAAGGATAAGCCCTGCAGCGGAGTTGACGCCCTTAAGGGAATTGCTCGCCAATTTCAGCACGATCACGACTACAATCTTGGCGAGCTCCACGACAATGAGTGTGTCGATCAGGCGTTGTTCCCACTGGCGGCTCTTCTTCCAGATGGACCCGGAAACCGCGAGCGGCCAGAACGCGATGCAAATGTCAATCGCCATCCGACGAATGATCATCTCGCACCAGACGACACCCAGGCAGACGATGATCACCAGGCCCATCAGGATGATGATGAACGAGGGCAGCAGGACCGCTGACGGGTCTTGCGAACGGCTTGCCGCCTGGTTGAGCAGGTGTGCAACAGCCTTGAGGGAGTCGGTGATACTGGCCCAGCCGTCGGTGCCGAGGGCCACGTCACAGGCGTAGTCCACGAAGGCGTTGAACATCATGACCACGGACCCGACGAGCCCGCAGGAAACGCCGGCGGTCAACACCTTGGTGAGAGTCCGGCCGACTTCGCCGCCGTCCCGCGTGAGCGCGGCGAGGATGGCCGAGCACAAAAGGGCAATGAGCGCGAACATGGCACCGATCGACCTTGTCGCTTCGAATGTCTCGGAGAACCAAGCCGCTTTGAGGTCCGGCGAACCCGACGTCTGGATTGAATCGCCGACGGCGCTGGAAATCCAGTTCACGCCGTCCACGATGGCGCCGGTAATGTCGTCAAGAACGCCTTGCTTGACTTTCTGCATCTCGCCGTCGGCGGCGAATCCGGCAGCTTTGCCCGCGCAGTCGATCGGGTGCATGGCCGCTTCGGCCAACGTGGTGCACAAATCCGGAGGCTTGGGGTCGGCGGACACGGGCACCGCGGCGACGGCCAGCATCACGGCCGTCACCGCCCCCGTGACGCCCGCCCGTCGCGTCCACCGGCTACGGGACGACATAACCCGGCACCGTCCCCTCTGTCAGCGTGCGCCGGAACGCCGAGCTCACGTCGTAGAGCGAGCTGCCGTCGACCGGCAGCCAGCCCGTGCTAGGCGCGTAGTAGTTGGTCGAGATCGGGCCCGACTGAGAGACCGCGGAGAAGTCGGTCAGCTTCCAGTCGCCGCCGGTCCACGCCAACTTCACGGTGGCGCGGCCGTAGCCGCCCGCGGCAGTGGCGGTGGAGGAGGCCACGTACGTGATGGCGTACACCTGCACCGTTGCGGTGTCTCCCGGTTCCCCGGGGCCGTCGAGCTGCAGGGAGATCGGCACGCTCGCCAGGCCGATCGGCGTTTTGGTGTTCTGGTCGGTCCTCAGCTGCTCGTAGGTGGCGCCCGAGGTCGAGCGGTCGAGCTGCTGCTGTAGGGCGGCCGCCGAGGCCGGCGCCGCGATGGCGGAGACGATCCCCGCCCGTCCCTCCGGGGTCAGCACCCTCGGCGAGCCGATGGCGGCCGCGTAGTTCGCGGCCGCGCTCAGGGCACCGGACCTGCTGTGCGGGTAGCCCACCGGGATACCGGATACGACCCGGGCCGGGCCGATGCCGGAGGCGGTGGTGGTGCCGGTGCCGTTCGGCGTCGAGGCCGGCGGCGCCGGAACCGGCGAGGTCTTCGCCGACTCCGGGGAAGTGGAGTGCCCGAGTACGACGCCGCCGCCGAACAGCGCGACGGCCAGCACGGTGCCCATGATCAGCCGGGCGCGTTTCTGGTCAAGTTCCATGTCTGGCCCCCTAGTTGGTCAGCTGATTGTGGCGCCGAGGTTGAACGCCCAGTTCACGAGCGAGCTGCCGCCGCCGACGACGATCGTTGCGGTGAGGGAGGCGAACATTCCGACCCGGCCCGCGGTCGTGGCGTGGTGGTTGCCGAAGTATTTGCCGAGCCCGAAGCAGATCGCCCCGAGCAGGAGGCCGGCGATCCCGGCGAGCAGGCCGTAGTACATGAGGGCGCCGATCAGCGACGTGAACGCCCCCGCTCCCGGCGCGTTCTTGTCCGGGGCGATGTTCGGCAAGATGTTGCCGCCGCTCGGGGCGGGCGTCGGGCCGGCCGCCAGGATCGCGGCGTGGTGGGCGAGGTCGAGCAGCTGTGACACGGTGGTTCTCCCCTACTTCTTTGTGTGGAGCGCGGCCACGGCGGCCGCGCCGAGTGTGAGGTAAGCCGTGCGGGTGGCGGGTTCCAGGGCCGTGGTGTCAATCGGCTGGCCGGCCGCTAGGTGCCGGTCCCACGGGATCGTCACGGCGCCGCCCGCCTCGGCCGCGAAGTGCGCGCGCAGGACTTCGGTGGGCACCCCGGGGTCACCTTCGCGAACGGCGGTGATGGCGACCAGCGCCCGCCGTGCGAGCCGGCCGTAGCCCTGGCGGCGCATCCACACCAGGGCGTCGACCGCCCGCGTGGCCGACTCCGCCGCGGTGGTAGTGGTGAGCACCACCAGGTCCGCGAGTGACAGGACGCCGGCCATCAGCGGGTCCGACAGACCGGCGGGGGTGTCGGTCACCACGATGCCGAAACTGCGCGGAATGAGGTGTTCGGCCAGCCAGCGGTACCCCTCCGCGCCGAGGACGTACTGAGCGTCCGGGCGGTGCTCGGAGGGGACCACCGCGAGCCCCGAGGGGCGACGGTAGGCCGGCGGGGGCGGCGAGTTGTGGGTGACGTAGGTCTGGTGGTTGGCCAGCAGCTCTATCACGCTGGCCTCCCGCCCGCCCGCGCGGGTGGCCAATCCGCCGTGCAGCGGTACGGCGTCGAGCGCCACCACCGGCTCGCGGTGCCGATCGGCGGCCAGGACGTCGCCCAGGCCCAGCGCCACGGTGGTCCGCCCGGTGCCGCCCTTGAGGGAGACGACCGCGATCCGTACGTGGGGCCCCGGCAGGTCGACCGCGAGCCGCTTGCGCAGAACGGTGTCCCGTACGCGGTCGGCGACGGTCGGCAGCGCCGGCCGAGCCGGTGCCGCGGCGACCGGTTCCGGGCGCCGACGACGCAGCAACCCCCGCCGACGAGGCCGGAGTTCCACGAGCGGTTCGGGCTCCACCACCGGGGCGGAGGCCTCGGCCGGCGGAGTCAGCACCGCCTCGGCCGGACCAGCGGCGGGCGCGGTCGGCGGTGCGGCCGCAACGTCCCGGGGCAGAACCCTGCCCAGGACCAGCGTCTGCGGCTCTTCTACAACGGCCTGTGCCGAAGCGGGGGGACCACTCGGCCCCGCCGTGACAGCCGACGCCCGGTGGCCCTCCGCCGCCAGGAGCTCGCCCACGGCAGGCCCCGCAGGCGAGGGTCCGGCGGCAGGCAAATCAGCCCCGATGGCCGGAAACCGCTTGTGATCACCGGCAGATGAATGTGATGGTTCCGGTACTGTGCGCCCTTTGCGCGCCGCGCGAGCCCCCTTGTGTGCCCTGCCCGGTTCGGCTTCCCCGGCGGCCCCAACTGCAAGCAGGCCCCGCAGGCTCACCGGTCGATCTCGGTCGATCTCATCGGCCTCGGTCACGCGTCACCCCCCAGTGCGCTAGATCCGTTCATCAGCATTCTAGCCTTTTTCTCGGTATCGAGGGCTGTTTTAGAGTAGCGTACTGACTACCCGCGGTGCATCCATGATCAACGGATTGTCGCGAATCGGGACACTCTCCCAAGGGCCGGAGAACCACGGAGGACAGAGTGGTGACGTTGCGTGCGGTACAAACGGGCGGTGGACACGGAAGACCTGACGCAGAGTCGCAGGGGCCGGCCCCGCCGGGGCGACTCCAAAGCGGACCGGCTGGACCCTGGGGGGCCGGTGCTGACCAGCGAAATGGCAGCCGATCGGCTCGCGCTCAACCCCCGCACGGTGACGAAGAGAGCCCGCTCCGGCGATCTGCCGGGTGTCAAGTTGGGCGGCGACTGGCGGTTCAGCACCGCCGCGCTGGACGCAGCGGTGCAGGGCCTGCCGTGGCACGATCTCCCGTTCCGGGACGACGTGTTGACGACCAAGGAGGTCTGCGCGCTTTTGGGCATGGGGCCCGACAAGGTGGGCAAGCTCGCCCGCCGCGGCGAGTTGCCGCACTGGGGCGAGACCCGGTGCCGCCGCTTCTCGCGCGCCGCGATCCTGCGCACGCTGTGCGGCACGGGCAGCGTGCCGGACCACGATGCACCATCCCCTGTCAGGGAGGACAGCGAATCATGAGGGTCCGACACCACTCCGTCGCCCTGGTCGTCGCCGTTGCCGCGCTGGCCGGCTGCAGCACGCAGCAGAAGACGGACAGCCCAGCCTCGCCAGCGAAGGTGGCGGCGGACCAGGCCGCCCCGAGCGGGCCCGGCGTGGCGACGACCGCGCCGATTGCCGCGAGTTCGACCGCCGCCGGCCAGCCCGGAGTCCCCGCCGGAGCGGCGACCACCGCGAGCTCGCCGACGACCGCCAGTTCGCCGAGCCCCGTCCCGGCGGGCCCTCCCCCGGCCGACCAGCCGGCCCCTGGGGCGCCGGCCGCCGCCGGTAGCGGGGACGGCGGTTCGCCGGTCGACGTTGCCTCCCGGTTCACGGTCGCGTTCTACTCCTACGACTGGCAGGCCCCGACGACGCTCGACCCCGTGGAGCGGGTCCGCCCGCTCGCTACGGAGGCCTATTTGGTGGGGCTCCGACCTACACAGACCACGTTCGCGCTCCGCATGACCACAGCTCAGGAGACGTCGACGGCCACCGTCCGCACCGCGGCCGTGGACGCCGACGCCCCGCCCGCCAGCGACACCGACGCATTCGTAACGGTGTCGTGGGCCCAGCACCTGACGGACCACGGCACACCGACGGACAACCGCCAGTCGTGGAGCCTCCACCTCCTACGGGTGGCCGGTGCGTGGCGGGTGGACGCGGTGTTGGCGAAGGGCTGACCACACCACATAGAAGGGGGAGGAGGCACTTGAAGAGGCGAGGTTTCGTCATGGCGGCCGCCGGCGTGGTGGCACTGCCCGTGATCCTGATCATCGGCGGAAGCGGCCACGCAGAGAGCGGTAAGTACTGCTCAGTGGCCGTTACCTCCAGTGACCAGAGCGGCGGCGCACCCGCTGGACCCCTTACCGCGGCCGCGGCCGGCGTCCAGCTCGACGCCGAGCAGACCGCCAACGCCGCCACCATCGCGAAGGTGACGAAGGAGAAGGGACTGCCGACCCGGGCGGCCGCCATCGCGTTGATGACCGCGATGCAGGAGAGCAGTCTGCGACGGCTGCCGCCCAGCCCCGGCCACGATGCGGCCGGGCTGTTCCAGCAGCGCTCCGTGGTCGGGTGGGGGTCACCGGAGCAGGTGATGGACCCCATTTACAGCACCACGGCATTTTTGTACGGCGTGCCTGACCAGCACATTCCAGGCCTGACGTGGGTTCAGGGATGGGAGCGGATGGACATGGCGGATGCCGCCGAGACCGTCCAGGTCAGTGGGGTGGGATACCAGTACAAGAAGTGGGAGAGGTTCGGCACGACCCTGGCCGAGGCACTGAGCGGAGGCGACACCAACCAGGCGGTGAAGTGCTCCGACGACACCCCGCCGGCGCTCGCCGGGCCCGCGGTGAACAACGTCATCAACCGGGCCATGTCTCAGTTGGGCGTCCCGTACGTGTGGGGCGGTGGCACGCCGTCCGGGCCAGGGACAGGGTTCTGCGACAACAACGGCTGGTTGAACGGGGCATGTTTCGCGGGCACCCACGCGGGATTTGACTGCAGCTCATTGGTGCAGTATGCGTGGTGGCCGTACGTCCACCTTCCCAGGGTGACGACCGACCAGTACGAGGCCGGGCAGCACGTCCCGACGGCCGCCGCGATGCCCGGTGACCTTGTGTTCTGGCAGAACGGGCCGCAAGGCATCTATCACGTGGCGCTGGTGCTGGAGAACGACGCCGGAAAGCTCAAGATTGCGGAGGCGCCAAGGACAGGGCTCAACGTTCGGGTGCGCGACCTCTCGTTGACCGAGTCCTACCTGATGAGCACTGCCGTACGGCTCGCTGTCCCGGACACAGCAGGAGGCGGCGCGGCCGGCACACCGGCTAAAGCGCCGTAGCAGGAACGGCGAAGGCGGGCCCGGAGGCTTGAGCTCTCCGGGCCCGCCTTCGCCGTTCCTGCGTCAGGCCCGTGCGGCCGCCCAGTAGTCCACGAAGAACACCGGCACGCCGGGGTCCGGCGCGTTCAACGAGGCCAGCCGCTCCGTCCACTCGTCGCCGGCCCCCGCCGCCGCGGCCGCCCTGGCGACCTCCCGGCGGGGAACCCGCAACCAGTCCGTCAGCCGGCGTGGGCCCGCAGTCCCGGGCAGCAGCCCGCGCAGGCTCACCGGCCGCATGCCGTCGTCCACGTCAGCGGCCATCAGCCGAGTACCCCCAATCGCGACGGAGCACGCGGTGGCCGGCCGAGCGCCGCAGGGCCAGCACCCCGCGGAGCACGAGCGCGAGCGGCCACACGGCCAGCAGCACCGTCCAGAGCACGACGGCCACCGCGATCTCGCGCCCAAGCGGAGCGCGCGACCGGTCCGCCTGCAGATCCACCACAGCGTCGGCCGGCGAGGTCCAGCCCCACCCGAGGTAGGCCAGGACGCCGAGCGCCAGATAGACGAGCACCACGACCGCGCTCACTCGCCCGGCCGGACGACGAGCACGCCCACGACGCTGGCCACCGCCAGCAGGTCGTCAACCGGGGGCCGCGGCGCCGACACCGGCGCCACCGCCCCGCGCGTACTGGCCCAGCGGCCGACTGCGATCCGCACCGGTCCGCTGCTGCGGCACGGCTTCACCACCAGCTCACGGTCACCCGCGGGCATCTCTACTACGCTGACCACAAGATCCTCCCAACAGGGATCCGAGCCCCCGTCACCGTGACCGCAGTGAACAGGGGCACCCAATGAGGGGCCGGGCCGTAGGAAGCCCGGCCCCTCTCTTGCGCTCACGATAACACCTCTGTTTCAGGAAACAGAGGTGTTATCGCCAATGTGTCCTGAGGGTGTGTCGGATCGGCCAGACACGGCACCTCTGCAAGATCCGCGCGATACTGTGTCTCTGCCACCGACGGCACCTGTGTCAGCGGTGGGAGAGATGCAAGACACGGCACATGTGCCAGAGCTGCCACCTGACGAACAGGTGGCACAGGTGCCGGATCAAGCACAGGTGACAGAGACGGCAGCTATGCCGGATGCGTCACAGGTGCCGGAGGTGGCACAGTCGTTGGAGCCGGCACCTGTGCCGGAGGCGGAGCATGTGCCAGAAGTGGTACGTGCGGCAGCCGCGGCAGATGTGCCATAGCTGCCACCTGCGCGTTCGTCGGCACCTCCAACAGCAACAACAGAGGTGGCAGCGCCGGAACCGGCGACAGAACTAGAGGAGGTGACACAGGTGGCAGAGCCGATCGAACCTACGGCAGTACTCAAGGGCACACCGTTGCCCCAGCAGGGCACAGCGGTGTCCGAGACGTTCGTCAGGACCCCGATCGAGCCGGGAGTGGTCGTCCACACCCGGATCGTGGCCGTCTGCAACCAGAAGGGTGGCGTCGGGAAGACCACGACCACCATTCAACTTGGGGCGACCCTGGCACAGCACGGCCGGCGCGTGCTTGTCGTGGACGCGGACCCGCAGAAGTCGGCGAGCTCCGCGTGGGCCCGTCAGGCGGTGGCGCGCGGGTTCGACCTCCCGTTTGACTACGTGTACGAGGTGGACCCCAAGAAGCTGCAGAAGCTCCGCGGTCTCGGGTACCACGATGTGCTGATCGACACCCCGGGATCGTTGGAGAACGAGGAACTGCAGCAGTGGATCATCAAGAAACTCGCTGACGAGTTCATCATTCCGTTGGAGGCGGCTTACCTCTCACAGGACCCGACTCTGCTGTTCATGAACAACTACATCCTGCCCACGGGGAAGCCGTCGCGGCTGCTGTTCTCCCGCACCAACCCGCGCAGCGCAAAGGTGGCCGGCAGCGAGGATCTGCGGGACGTCCACGACATGAAGCAGTGGGCCGACAAGCGAGGGTTCCCCTACTTCCGAACCTTCGTCCGGACGTACGAATGCCACCAGGACGCGCCAGCCCAGGGGCTGACGGTGACCCAGTTCACCCGCAAGAACTCCGGCGTCAGCTTCGCGCTTGCCCGGGCTGACATTACGGGCGTTGCGATGGAGTACCTGGTGGCCGCATCGAGCAGGACGGGGGCCTGAGCGTGGGACGCGTGAGCCTTAGCGAGACCGACGACCCGGACCCGCAGGACGAGCCGGAGCCCAGCAGCCGAACCAACCCCCCGGCGCCGGTTGCCGCGGCCGCCGCGGTGAAGGCCGAGCCGGTGCCCCGCGGACAGGTCGCCGGCAAGGAGAAGCTGCAGCCGTACATCACCACGGAGGTGGCCGAGGCCGCCCGCAACGCGGTGGTGGCCACGACCCCGTACGAGGGCGGCTACCAGAGCCTAAGCGACCTGATCGAGGACGCCCTCAGGGAGAAACTGATGAGGCTGCAGAGGAAGTTCAACAACGGCGAGCCGTTCCCCGAGCGGCCCAAACGGAAGATCCGCACGGGTCGGCCGCCGGGCCGGTAGATAACACCTCTGCCAGAGGTGGCGTTCCTGGCACACCTTGTGCCGGTGTCACCTCTGACACAGACAACAGTTCCGGCGCAACCGACACAGGATGTGCCTGTGCCACCTCTGGCACAGCCGGAGAATCCGGCACCCCTAGAGACACGCGCGGCCCCGGACAAGGCTTGGTAGGCGAGAGTCCGGGGCCGGGCCGACACGGGAGAGACCCCCATGTACAGGTACAACGGTAAGGCCCAGGCGGGCACGGTGCCGACCACACCGGCCGACGTGGCCGGAACCCGCGCCGCCGAGAGCGGAGCCGGGCGATGAACAACCCGATCGTCCACAACGTCCTGTTGGTCGTGGTGGCCCTGGCGTGCCTCGGCCTGGCCGCGGCCCTCGGCATCCGGGTGGCCCGGTACGTGTTGGAGCAGTGGCGGGCGATGCGGCCCGCCGGGGCCGACACCGTGGCAGCCGGCAAGGCCCGGGTCAACGCCCGCGGCAAGATCGTTAATCTTGCCTTCCTGTTCGCCTTCGCCGCCGTCCCGGCGTCGCTGTCGTACGCCCACCTGATCGGCTATGCGCAAACCGCGCTCGGCCTGCACGGGGGCATGGAGTACCTGGTGCCCCTGGCCTTGGACGAGGCCGCGATGTACCTAATGATGTTGTCGTTTCAGGACGTTGACCGTCAGGAGTCCGCAGCCGGAAACCGGCTGCTGGTGTGGGTGTTCGCCCTGGCCTCGGCATGGTTCAACTGGATTCAGGCCCCCCGCGGTCCCGAGCACGTGGGCGCCCCTCAGTTCTTCGCCGGCGTCTCCATTGCCGCAGGTGTCCTGTTCGAACGCGGACTGGTCAGTGTGCGCCGTGCCGCCAACAAGGCCAGCGGGCACACCCGGCGGCCGCTGCCCAAGGTCGGCGTACTGCGGTGGCTCAGCGCCCCGGTGGAGACCGCCGCCATGATGCGCATGGCCATCGAGGAGCCGACCATCACCACCGAGGCCGAGGCCCTGGCTGCCGTCCGCACCCGCCGGGCGATCCGCCGCCAGGAGCGCGCGGCCAAGCGCACCGCGAAGGCCACCGCGAAGTCCAGCACACCGGCCGGTTGGTGGCAGGTCCGCCGCGTGGTCGTCACCACCGCCGAGCCAACCCTGACCGTGGACGGGCACACCCCCGTGCCCGCTACCGCCGTCGCGGCCGTCCTGGCCCCCTACGTACAGGCCAAAATGGCAGACCGCCAGCGCAACACGACCGGGCCTCAGCTCGCCCTCGGGCACGTGCTGCACACGGCGGCACACCAGGAGGCGCGTACCGCCGAGACCGTGGAGGCCGAGCTGACCGCGCTGGAGAAGCGGGCCGAACTGGTCGAGGCACAGGCCGACGAGGCCGAGGACGCGGTGGTGGACCGGTTCATGGCACAGCTCGCGGGCCCCATCCCGGCGCCGCGGGCCCAGACAGAGCCCGTCGAGCCAGCCACCGTCGCACACGAGACGGACACCGAGGCACACGAGGTGCCGGTGGTTGCCGAGGAGGAGGCCGCCGAGTGCATCGAGACCACCGACGAGGACGAAGTGGACGAGGAGCCGGCACCGCCGGTCCGCAAGGCCGCCGCTGCCCAGCGCGGTGACACGACGGGCCCCCGGGTTACTGCCCGCGTGCCGGAGGTGCACGGAGACGACGCGGGCGGGCACGACACGGTGAGCGAGATTGCCGCGCGTGCCACGAAGCGGAAGCAGTTTGCGGAGCTGTTCGCCGAGTTCATCCGTCCCGGCGACACTCGGTCGAACAACGCGATCGTGACTCAGCTCAACGTGGTGATGAGCGACCGGTACGGCTACACCTACGACCGTTCTCCCGCGGGCAAGCTGGTGAAGGTGCTCCG
Organism: Kitasatospora sp. NPDC034023; assembly: GCF_055575795.1. Taxonomy (NCBI): domain Bacteria; kingdom Bacillati; phylum Actinomycetota; class Actinomycetes; order Kitasatosporales; family Streptomycetaceae; genus Kitasatospora; species Kitasatospora sp. NPDC034023. The sequence continues at coordinate 29,463 of NZ_JBVIRY010000048.1, read as the reverse complement.
GACGGAACTCGACAGCGCTACGGGCCAGCAGGGGCCTGACGAGGACACCGACCCGCAGCAGCGCGGGGCCTGACAACGAGGTTCGCCCGGGGCACACACGCGTGGGCCCCGGGCCTCACCCGAAGGGGAGAGATGACCGAGAACGACAGCACCGTGGACCTGTTGCCAGCCGCCCGTACCGCCCACACGCCGGTTCCCGTCCCGCCAGCACGCGCGGCACAGCTCAGCGAGCGACTGACCAGCGCGGAGGCGCGCGTGCATCGTGCCCGACAGGTGGACTACGTGCTGAGGGTGGCCGGTGAGCGAGTCGCGGAACTCCACCAGCAACTCGCCGACGAGAGAGCCGCGGCGGCGGAGGCGCACAGCGAGGCCGGGCGGGCACGCCAGCAGCTCGCCGACGTCCAGGC
>NZ_JBVIRY010000048.1:0-28958 GCF_055575795.1 Kitasatospora sp. NPDC034023 | reverse complement strand
CGGGCACGCCAGCAGCTCGCCGACGTCCAGGCGGAGTTGAGCGCCGCCGAGGAGGCACACCGCCGGCGGCTCGCCGAGGTCGAGGAGGCCGGGGCAGCCGCCGTCGCCGAGCACCAAGCCGCCGCCGCCGACGCACAGCAGCAGGCCGAGCAGCAGGCCGGCCGAGTCGACGCCGCCGAGGCCGAGGTGGACGAGCTCCGCCGGCGGCTCGCCGAGGTCGAGGAGGCCGGAGCGGCCGCCGTCGCCGAGCACCAAGCCGCCGCCGAGCAGGCACGGCAGGAGCTCGCCGAGTCCCGCCGGGGATTCGAGGCGGGGGTGGCCAGGGCGTTGCGCGCGCGACTGGCCCAGGCCGAGGCACGATTGACACAGCATGAGGACAGCGTGGTGGCTGTCGAGGGGACCAGCGGCGTGACGCCTACTGCCACCAAGACCAAGCGGAGCCAGCCGAAGCGAACCCCGCGCGCGCGTCGCCGGTAGCAGCGACAGGAAGGGCCGACCTCTCCAGGTCGGCCCTTCCTGTCTATTCAGCTAGCAACTCACCTGCGTACGGTCGAAGTTCTCGTGTTCGCCCTAGGCCTCAGGCCGGAATTCACCGTTACTGGCGCTCAGCGCGAACAGGTTCCAGGCCGACTGAGGAAAGACCAATGCGGGGCCGTCAGGGTCTTTCGAGTCTCGAACCGCCACGTAGCCCGGCAGTTCCGCGATTTCCACGCAATTGTTGTTGTTCCCCGAATAGCTGGACTTCCTCCATGCGAGATTGGCGGCGGAAGCAGATTCGATGTGCGTCACTTTCGTGCCATTTCTGTCAATGCTGTGCGAATCAAATTGCGGGAATCGTTGACGCTGGACGCCGCCGAGTTGAGGCGTCGAAACAGCGTGGTGTAGGTCTCTACGTCGTGACTTTCTTCGTAGTACACCGTGCTGGTGGGCGAGTCCGTGTAAACAACATCAGACTCATACTGGCCAGGGAAACTCATGATGACGAATGGGCCATACAGGCAGGAGTTCATAGGGTCAGCCCGTGGAAGAACCTGCAGCTCAATGTTGGGTTCCTCGCTTGCATTGAGGAGGAATCGCAACTGTTGCTCCATTATCTCCGGCCCTCCTACCTGCGTGTACAGGACGGATTCAGAGAGGACGACCCACAGTTGCAGGGGGTTGGCGCGGGCAAGCACCTTCCTCCGCTCAGCCCGAACGCTAACCTGAGTTTCCACTGCCTCTTCTGAGGCGTCCGGAGCTTGTAGGCGGATCAGAGCGCGGGTGTAGTCGGGAATTTGAAGGAGTCCCGGAACTAGGTGAGTCTCTACATTGTAGATTTCCGAGGCGTCCCATTCCACCGTCACGTACGCGGCGTATGCGGAGGCGATGGCGTCGGAATATCGACTCCACCAGCCCTTTTGGTTCGCGCTTTTCGCCAGCGTCTCCAGTTGGGTCCTGGTGGTTGGATCGGCAACGCCGTAGAGATCGAGCAGGGCGCGCAGGTCGGGTAGCCGGATTCCGGATTGCGCATTTTCCAAGCGCGTCATTTTGGATTCCGCGCAGTTCAGGGCGGCCACGGCGTCAGCGTGCTTCAAACCGGCGTCAACCCGAAGATCCCTCAGAATTCGGGCGAGCCGCCGCTGTCGGATCGTTGGGCTGGTGTTGATCGGCAACTTCGTGAGCCTCCCCTTGGGCCGGTACGGGCCAGTCTGCCCGCTCTTGTCGGAGCGCACAACGAACGTACGTACTCCCTAAAGTAGAGACCTTGCACTTTAGTGGGTCGGTAGTGCAGAGTATCCACCGTCGCCACGTGCTGTGATTGATCCATCACGCCTAGTGGATCTTGATTGCGCGTCAGCCCCGGTTGCCCGTCGGAGGGAACCTATGTCGGGAGTACGTGAGAGTCAGGCCAGGTACCAGCGCCGTCCGTCAGCAGTTAAGGCGGCCCGCACCCGCGCGGCAGAGCTCGCAAAGGAGTGGGAGCTGCAAGCCCAGACGGACGACGTGCAGTTGATCCTCTCCGAGGTGCTGACCAACGCCGTCCGGCACGGCGCCGGGCGTCAGGTGGCCGTGTCGTACCACTTGGACACCGCCCGCCTGCGGGTCGAGGTCCGAGACCAGGGCGACGCGATCCCCTGTCGGCGGTTCGCCGACGGAGAGGCCGAAGACGGTCGCGGTCTCGCGATCGTCCAGCACCTGGCGAGCCGGTGGGGCGTCGATGAACGCGTGATCGGCAAAGCCGTTTGGTTCGAGATCGACGTTCCCCCGGTACCGGCGGCGGAAGAGCCGTCGGTCGCCTAGACCGCCGACCCCGCGTGGTCCATCCCCCCGGACCCCGGGCCGGCTCAGCGGCGCGCGTCCCCCGGCGCGCGCCGACGGCCGCCCCCGACCGCTCCGTGTCCACAACACCGCGGCGGGGGCGGCTGCCCTGACCGACCACCAGGAGCCCCCAGCGAGGAGCCCCAAAATGTTGCAGCTGTTACACCCTCTTCCCCCGGTCCAGCCGGGCCCGCCGTCGAGGCCGCGCACGGTGGTGGACGGCCCGTACGAGTGCACCGCCGACGAGCGGCCCGACGCCCGTCCTACCCCGACGCTGGTGATCCGCACGCGGGCGCAGACCGATTGGCTCGCCGCGTGGTGGCTGCAGCTCCAGGCCCAGCAGCTGGCGGACGAGCTGCCGCCCGTGCTGGCCGCGCCGGTCCTGGCCTGGCTCGCCGACGAGGACGAGCAGGAGCACGTCCGCCGCCGGCTCGCCGTCCACGAGCCCTACACCCTGCCGGTGGTCGGCGTCGGGACGGAGCACCAGTTCGCCGTCAAGCTCTGGCAGCCCCGCGGCGAAGTCGCGGTGGAGGTGGGGAGATGACCCCCGCGACCCTGGCCACCCCGCCACTGGCCACGTGCCCCGAGCCCTGGCCGCTGGAGATGCTGCGGACGCTGTACCCGCCGGCCGTACCGGGCGGGATTCGGCTCCACTTCACCCGGTGCGACCGGGATGGGCTCCAGGTCGAGACCGAGGAGTGCCCGCCGGTGAAGACCCCCGGCCAGGCCATGCGGGCGATGCGGCGCATCACGCTCGCCTACGGCGTGGTGATGGCGCCCCGCAGCCGCACAGCCGTCCGCCGGTGGAGCGAGGACATGGAGGAGCTGTACGCCGCCCTGGCCGGCCTCTCCAATCTCCGCCCCTACCAACGTAGTTGGAGGCTGAGGAACGGGCACGTGATCACCGTCGCCGTGGTACCCATGGCCGCCCAGAACGCCCAACGAATCTACCCCGCAGCCCAGTTCGCCCCGCAGTACGGAGAGGCCGCCCGATGAAGCCCACGGAAGCAGACCCCGCGCGCACAGCCGGAGAGGCGCCGGCCGACCTGCCCGAGTATCTGGCGGCCGTGGTTCGTCCCGGGGACCGGGTGCTGCAGATCGGGCCGGGGACGGCTGCGGTCGAGCTCGCCGCGCGCACCCGCCGGCCGGTCGCCAGCGTCCGCGGCTCGCTCGCCGAGGTCGAGGACGTCCGGGCCGCCCTCGGCCCGCGCGGCCGCGCGGCCGGCGTGGTCGACGCGCAGGTGGGCGACCCGTTCGAGGGTCGGCCGGACGTCGGCCCGTTCGATCTCGTCGTGGTGACCGCGGGCGTCCGCGGCATCTCTCCGCGGTGGCTGGACCAGCTCGCCCCCGGTGGCGTGGTCGTCGCGCCGGTTGCCGTCGGAGGCCTGCACCCATGGGTGCTGGTCGGCCCGCACGCGGGTGACGGCCTGTTGTACGGGCGCGTGCTGGCGGTCGACTCGCCGGCCGCCGGACCGCGGCCCGCCGAGGGCCGGCTGTACGAGATCGGGGAGGCCGCCGCCGTCGAGCAGGGCGACCCGCAGTGGGCCCCCGAGTGGCAGGCGCCGGCCCAGGACGAACCGGTGTGGCTTGGGCCGTTGCTGACGCGCCCCAGGCGCATCCGGTTTCTGGACCTCTGGCTTTGGTTGGCTGGCCAGGACGACCGGATCACCGCGGCCGAGATCGGTGTAGCCGGATGGGGGCCGGGGTGTGCGCTGGTCGTCGGTCCCCACGTCGTGCACGTGCGCCCTGACGGCGTGTGGGCGACCGGCATCGAGCCCGTGACGATGGCGCTGCACCAGGTGATCGCCGAGTACGTCCGGCGCTGGCTGATCCAGCGGCAGCCCCAGGCCATCGAGACGACGTGCCGGATCGGCCGGCCGCCGTCCGCGGACGAGGACGCGCTGTTGGTGCCCGCGGGCTGGACAACCGCCCGGCCGCTCGCCCTGCCAAGGTGAGCACCGCCCGGCCGTGGTGGTGGACCACCGTGTGCTCGCCCGTGGTGCGAAGCCGGCCGACCCGGTGGGTCTACGACCCGATCCCAGACCGCGGTCTGGCGGTGGCGCTACTACCGCGACCCCGCCGCCGCCGTCGGGCGGATCGAGGAGCAGGACGCCCGCCAGGCCCGGGGCATCCCCCGCCAGCGCCGCCCCACCGACTACCGCCGGACCCGGCTGTGCCAGCAGTGCACCGCCCCAGCATCTCCCGCCCCCAACCAGCAGAAGGAGAACCCACGGTGAACGACAGCACCTCCCCGACGCAGGACACCGAGCTGCCCGTGGTGGTCAAGGCCGCCGCGCTGCCCGCGGTGGTCCAGGCCCAGCCCGTCGTCCTGCCCAGCCAGCACCCGGCCGCGCGAGCTCTGCAGCGGGACGTCACCCTGGCCGCCAGCGCGGTCCGGGTGATGCAGAAGAACGGCGGCGCGCTGGACGACGACGCGGACGTGTCCGTGGTCGCGTACACGGCCGTGGTGTGCAACGGGACCACGGCGGCGAAGGCACTGCAGACCGCCGCAGACTGGACCCTGCACGCCGCCGACGTCGAGGTGCACAGCCTCAGCCTGGCCCGCGTGCCGGGGCACCGCGCCGACGCGGAGGAGTGGGCGCTGACCATGGCCGTGTCCTACCCGGACCCGGAGACCGGCGAGTACCGCGGCGACACCCACCACGCGGCCGGGCGGTCGGCGTACACGGTGGTGGTCGGCACCGCGACCGCCGACGAGGGGGAGACAGCCGCCGGCTGATCCCTGGACGCGAATGGCGGGCTGGCCCCGGGGTGGGGACCAGCCCGCCGGGGCGCCCGGACCCGTCACCGCGAGCTGCTCGGCGGCAGCGCGCGCCGCCCACCACCGACGCCCTGGCGCGGCCGCTCCGCCCGCCGAGGGCGGTCCGTCCGTTCCGCCCGCACCCACTCCGTCCCGCTCCCGCCACCATCCGGGCCGTCATCGACGGGCGACACGTCGACCACGAACCGGCCCCCGCCACCACGGTGAATCAGCCGCGTGGTGTCGCCCACCACCAGGTCCGGCGACTCCCGCAACAGCGGCAGCATCAGCTCCAACACCCGGCTCGCCCGTTCCCAATCGTCTGACATGACGCGGATTTGTACCATCAGGAACCGACCTCCAGGCCCCGGTCCTGCCGGACGTCCTGAGCGGGCACGCCCGTACGGCCGTGACCTCGCATCTCCTCAAGCCGACTGACCACCGCCAAGCAGTCCCCCAGGGCCCGGTGACCGCCGTTCAGGCGCTGCCACCGGTACCCGCCGTGGTACTCGTCTTCCTGGCCCACCCAGTCACTGAAAGGCACCATCACGTCCTCCCACGACGCCCGCGCCATCCACGCCGCCGTCCGCGCCGAGGCCTCCACCCGCACCCGCTCCCCCAGGTCCTCCGATGGCTCCTCCGCCGCGAACACCCCGTCCGCAGCCTCCCGCGCCACCTGATCGGTGTAGTACAGGCCGAGTTCGTGCCTCAGCCTGGCGGTATCGAACGGCTTGTTGTAGATCAGTACCCGGCGCCCGTCCAGTACCTTGCCGAGCCGGCCGACCAGGTCCCCGAACCCCGGCTGCCCGGCCACCATCGCGGCCCCGATCCCATGGATACGCTCCGCCTCCGCCGGGATCGCCACTCCCGGATCCACCAGCGAGTCCAGCAGCGTTTCCCGGCCCACCGACACCACCGCCAGGTCCACGATCCGCGCGTCCCACTCCAGTCCCGTGGTCTCACAATCCAGGACGACAGCACGCGGATCGGCCAGCGCCTCCGCCGCCCACGCCTCCAGCCGTTCCACCTCCAACACCCGCTCCCGGCGCCGTTCCTCCCGATCCTCCGCCCACCGGGCCTCTTGCTCCGCCCACCGGGCGGCCGACTCCGCCGCCCACGCGACCCGCTCAGCCTCCCGCCGCTCAAAACACGGCGCACACGTCCGCGGCCGCCAATACGCGCCGGTGAACCGGTTCGCACGCCGCCATGCCCGCGCCTTTTTCAGCGTCGCCACCCGCACCGTGCACCCCTCCCCCGAGCAGACCACCGCCGACTCCAGCCACTTGGCGTCCGCCTCCCGTCGCGCAGCCGCCACCGTCCTTCGGCAGCTCGCGCACAGCCTGCGTGACCAGTACCGATCCCGGACCAGCGGAAACGGCCGCCCCTGCGGGCGTTGCCGCCCACACTCCCCGCACGTCCGAAGCCGTAGCCGCTTCTCCGCCGCCTCCGCCCGTCCCCGGCACACCCCGCACCGGCCGCCCCGCACGATGTAGTCCCGCACCACCGCACACACCGGGCACGTCCGCCGGGCCTCCATCGCGGCCTTCAACTTCGACGGCAGCGGCCGCATCCTCACCGCCCCCGCCGGGTCGTACAACGCCCGCTGCTCGTACCGCCGCCCACTCGCGTAGTACTCCGTGATGACGTACGCCACTGGCAGCTGACCCGGCGCCAGCCGCAACCGGTACTGCTCGCCGAGCTGCGTTTTCGTCCGCAGCCCCGCCGGCGCCTTCCCCGAGTCGTACACCGGCACCCCGCCGTCCAACCGCCGCGGCTCCCCACGCGGTACCAAACCATTGTTCGACACCATGCCAACTCCTTTCCAGGAAAACGAAGCACACCAACAGAGATACCGGCAAAGCGCGCGCAATGCAAGTAATTCAGGAAAACCGAACCTGAATCCGAAACGTGCCTTATCTCTAGCGCGCGCGGATAGGCAGGACCTAATGGAGATCCATTAATTTCACTCCGGTGCCGACTCGCGGGGCCCGCTCGCGCCCCGCGGGTACAGGTCCAAGGCCTCCCGCACAATCCGGGCCGGCGAGTAGAGCCGCGCCACCAGGTCCTCGCGGACCTCCCACAACTCCTCTGGCGTGTCCACCGCCAGGCGGATGCCCAGCCGGTTCAGCTCCCGGAACGGCCCCTCACTCACCCGCCACGAGGCTGTCCGCAGCCGTGTCACCAGGTCAGATGGCAGGGCATAGTTACGCTGTCTCAGGCTTCCGACGCGCGGACCCGGCCACCGGCCTGATAGCTCCATCTCCAATTCCTCCTCCTCCCGAAGTGGTGCCCACGGCCCCGCCAAGTCCTCCTCCTCCAGCCGTCGGCGCACCGACGCCGCCACCAGCTCCTCCGCCGGAGGCCACCAATCCGCCTGCACCCGCGCCACCTCCAACCGCGCTTCCAGCCGGCTCATCCCCTCCCTCTCCAATTCCTCCCGATAAGCGATTCTTTCCGCCCGGTGCTGCCGCTCACGCAACAGAAGCTGGCCCGCCTGAGCGGCCGTAATGCACACGGTGATCTTCCTTTTCTCCAATTGCTCCTCCTCAGAAAAATCTATGGAGATCCATTAAGTTCCCGGCGGCGCGAAGCCGGGCGGCGGTGATTGATGATCAGTTCACGGTGGCGGTGTGCGGCTGTGCGGCCGCGGCCTGGGCCACGGTGGCGTGCAGGTCTTCCCAGAAGTCGCGGTCGGCGCCGACGTCGCCGGCCACCCAAAGCCGGGCCGAGGTGGCGTTGGCTGCGTGTGCCCACTGTCGGGAGGTCTGGCCGGAGGTGGCGGCCGCGGCAGCCTGCATCGCGGGCACCAGCTGGCCGAGGACCAGCGGGCCTGACGCCGGGGTCAACCACCCACCGGCCGCCTGTTCCAGCCGCGCCAGGATTTCGGGGATGTACTCGCCGTGCACAGCCCCAGCCTGGCACAGCCAGGTGACCGAAGGCTCACGGTCCGTCAACCCCGTGGCGTCGACTTTCGGCGGGAGGGTGCATCGGTGCGGGTCAGGGCGATTCGCCTCCGGCGCGGACCACCCAGCAGAGGGGAGGGGGCGTCTGTGCACGGGTGCACCGTGCGTCGTGGTGCGGGTCCGGACCGGCGGGGGTCTTCCCCCCGAGGGCGACACCGGAGGCTCGCATGGAACCCCGGGGACCTACGGAGGACGCTCGCAAGCTCGCGCCGCGCAAGCGCGGTCGGGCAAGCCCGATCCTCCTCCGGCCCCCGGGAACCCATGCAAGGGCGGAGCCTGCCGCCCTCGGAGGGAAGACCCCCGCTCAGCCCGAACCCTGGGGCGGGTGGTCGGCCGGCCGCGTGCCGAGCGCTCACCACGGCGCAAAAACCCGCCCCGACCAGGCCTTTTGAAGCCTAGCCACCTTGCCATTGAACGTCATTTGCCGTAAACTAAATGATGTCGAGAGGGGGGCGGGAACGGCACCCAGACCCTCTCAACTCCCACCAACAACCCAGGAGGCAGCAGTGGACATCATCGTGTGGCAGGAGTCGTGCGAGTGCGGCGGTAACTTCCTCGGCTACACCGAGGAGCCGTGCTGGCCCGACTGCGCCGGCTACCTGCCCGACGAGGTGGAGACCGCCAAGGCCCGCCTGTTCGCCACCGCAGACCGCGGCCACCGCGACACCACCCGGATGGTGTTCATGAACAACGGCGGCCGCAGCAAGCTGATGCCGACCGACCACGACGGCCGCGCGGTGTCCCTCGCCCCCGTGCTCCACCGGCGGATCGGCGCCCACCTGGTCGAGGCCGCCCACGTCTACGCCCGCACCGTCTACGGCGCCCGCCGCAACTGGCCGGCCCGCTTCACCGTCGAGCGCAGCTGACTACCACCACGACAGCCCCGGGGCCGGTCGGCACCTGCCCCGGGGCACTGCCTCCCACCAACGCCCACCACCCGAAGGAGCACCCACGATGCGAAGCCTGTCCCCCCTTTACGCGCCCGTCCCGAAGTCGATCCGGCTCGTCACCGTGCAGGACTTCCGCCGTGGCGCCGAGCCCGGCACGTTCACCGAGGAGGACGTGGAGCTGACGTTGGTCGAGATGACCAACGCGCAGGTGGACGAGTGGGATTGGCTCACCGAGGCGGTGTTCCCGTGGGGGTCGTGCGCGCCGCGCGGCACGATGGTCTACGAGCAGGCCGACGGCACGTTGTTGGGCATCATGCTGACCGCCGGCCGCGGCACCGGGTGGCACGTCGAGCACTATGACCCCATTTGGCTGGGCGACTACGAGGCCGTACCGTTCGCCGGCCCGAGGGGCACGGCCCGCACGGAGCGAATGGCGCTGCAGCAGCTGTTCAACGCCCGCCGGTCCGCCGAGTGGCGCTTGGTGCTGCGGCACGAGCAGTGGGAGGCCGAGCGCGCCGCCGCCGAGCAGGCCCGTCGGGACGCCGAGCAGGCCGCGCGCGACGCCGACGCCAAGCGTGCCGAGTTCTGGCGCCGGTTCGCCGCCGGCCAGTACGCGGCGTAGTCATCACAACGCCGGGGGCGGCGAGTTCAGCAGCGCCGCCCCCGCCCACGGCGGACGGCCTTGGGGTTCAACGGGGCGGTGGTTGGGCCCCGTTGAGCTGTCAAGGCCGAAGCTGATCAACCCCTATTCTCACGAAGACGAACAACCGAACCACGGGAGAGAACGCCATGATCACGATCAAGCACGGCGCCGGAGACCTGGCCCGGCAGTACCGCTTCGGCCCCTTCGGCGAAATCCTCACCCCGTACGGCGACGGCTACAACTCTGGCACCGGCGGCTACCTGTACCTGCAGACGCACAGCGGCAGTGCGGTCGCGGAAGCCCGCATTCCGACCATGACGGCGGAGGGCTTGGAGCAGGTCCAGCGTCGCATGGTCGAGGCGATGGAGCCGTGGGCAGACGCGGTTCTCCTCCTGTCGTTTGCCGACACGCACGAAGCCGCGGTGGACGAGATCAGCGAAGCACTGGCGAACTTCCGCCAGGCCGACGAGCGGCCGGGGCACCTGGGTACGGAGGAGGCTTTGGAAGACCTGGACGGAGTGCTCCAGAGCTTCGCCTCGGCCGCCGACTGGGCCGACGGCGTGAGCCAATTGAAAGCTGCAGAACGCGCGGTGAAGCGGCTCCAGTCGCGGCGCGAGCGATTCATGGAGGAGGCCCGGGCGGGACTGCCGGTTGGCGTTGAGTTCCCGGACGAAGAATGGTTCGAGTCGCGCCCCTGGAAGGCCGACCGCCGCCCCTTCGCGCCGCGGCTCCGGGCGTTGGCCGGGTAGCCGCGAACCCCACTACGCCACCGCGGCGTGCCCCCCGTCCCGAGCGGGGCGAAACAGCGACCCGAGGCCGGACACCGACGTGAGGTGTCCGGCCTCAGCCATGTGCCCGCTCACCTGCAAAAACCCGCAGCGAAACGCGCGAGTCAGCTTGCAAGTGAGCGCCATTTGCCGTAATCTAAAAGTGCGTCAGGGGGAGGGAGCGGCACCCGAACCCTGGCGCCCCACCAACGAACGAAGGAGCGTCACCGTGACGACCACCCAGAAGTTCCCCCGGCGCACGCCGGTGCAGCAGGCCGCCATGGCTGAGGCCGTGGGGAACCGCCTCGGCCGCCTGCCCCACGGCCTCAGCGGCCGCACGCTGGACAGCCTGCTGGCCAAGGGGTACGCCTACGTCGGTGACCAGGCCGGCCGGCCCTACCGCGCCGCGCGGACCCGCGGCTACACCGGGTTCCCCGCCTACTTCCTGACCCGCCGGGCGTATCAGGCCCTCGGCACCCAGCTGACCTACGCCCGGTGCCCGCAGTGCGCCGGCGAGCTCGCCGCCGTGCCCGGCGACGCGAGGACGTACCGGTGCGCCGGCGAGTGCCGCCGGACGGTCACGGCCGCGGACCTGCAGCTGCAGCCCGGCGAGTACGTGGAACTCCGGCACTGGCGACTGGTCATCCTCTACCAGGAGCCGCGCCCGACGGGGCAGCCCGGTACGGACGCCGGCCGGTGCGACCAGTGCGGAACGCCGATCCTGTGGGACGGCAGCGGGCGCCGAGTCCACGACGAGCGCGGCGAGTACTGGTGTGCGTTCAGCCGCCGCGAGGCCGGCCGCAACCCGCAAGGCCGCAGCGCGGTGCACGTCCTGTCGACGGAGCCGGCCGCCGCCGAGCGGCCCGGGGCCGTCGAGGCCGAGCCCGCCGGCATCGAGCCGGTGGTGTACTGCGACCCCGCGACGATCCTTGAAGTGCGCCAGCTCGCCGCCGCCGTCGAGATCGACGGCGCCACCTTCCACGCCGACGGAACCCGCGTGGTCCGCCTGTACGACGCGGAGGGCGACCCGACGCGGCGGTATCAGGACGACTGCCCGTGCTGCGGTGAACGGGAGATCGGTGTCACGGCCGGCATGGTGACGACCACCACCGACCCCCAGCCGCTGCAGCGGGTCCAGTGGGCCGGCGGACAGGTCACCGACTGGGAACCGCGCTACCTCCGGGCGGAGCCGCAGACGATCCCCAGCCAGCCCGCCCCATGGCTGCGCGGGACGATCGGCCCGGCCCGCCCCGCCTTCCCCAGCCAGCGTTCCTGACGCCCCCGTGGCCGGGCCGCAGCAACCAGCCGCGGCCCGGCCACGGCCGCGCTAAAACCCTGTCTCACCTGCAATTTTCCTTTGACTGACAGGCCGTCAGGCCTTGCACGCTGGAACTCAATTGCCGTAAACTAGAACATGACAGGGGGAGGGAACGGCACCCGAACCTCTGGCCACCCACCAACTCGTCCAAGGAGTCCACCGTGACCGCGCTCCGCTTCCACCCGACCCGCGCCGACGTCGCCGCGCTCGCGGCCGCCGAGTACCCCGTCATGCTGCAGCTGGTGACCGGCCGGCCGGCCCGGACCCTCCCGCACGGCGCCGCCATCACCGGCCGCATGCCGGCCCGCGCGGTCGAGCTCGCCGACGTCCGGGAGGCCGAGGACGTCCTGACGGTCGAGGTCGAGGCCGCCGCCGAGCTTGCGCAGGCCGCCGTCCGCCCCGTGCACCCGTGGGCCACCGACCCGTACCAGCCCAAGCGCGGCGAGGCCAGCGTTCGGCTGGTCGGCGCGCTGGTCGGCAGCGGCCGCCGCATCACCGCCAAGCTGGAGTTCTGCGACACGTCCAGGCGCGGCCCCGAGCGCCGCAAGCTCGCCGCGCTGCTGGCCCCGTACTACGGGGTGGAGTTCGAGCGGGTGTGCACGTGGCGGCAGTACGACATTGAGACCGGCTACGAGAAGACCGAGCGCGGAGCCTGGCGCGCGACCAGCGAGCGGCGCGAGATCCCGGAGTTCAGTTACGGCCACGGCCGCACCGACGCCCGGATTTGGGGCACCCCGGCTGACGTCGCCCGCTACGTCGCGGTGCTGCCCATCGTGCTGGACGAGCTGGACCGCCTCAGCCTGCAGTGGGGCAAGCAGGTCCGGCGGTGGCTCACCACCGACGCCGGCGAGTGCTTCGCGATCCCGTCCGAGCGCCGCAGCATCGAGGCCCGCGCCCGCCGTGAGTTCTGCGAGACCATGGCGTACTCCCTTGGCGCCGCCGGCACCCCCACCGGTGTCTCCGCCACCGTCGACCCCACCCGGCCGCTGCCCTACCAGTCCCGCGCCGCGGCCCTGGCCGCGCTCGCCGAACACGGTTGGTTCCAGTGGCTGGACCAGTGGCAGCGTCCGCAGACGGAGGCCGCGTTGGAGACGTGCGCGATCCTCGCCGACCGTATCGCGGCCCGCATCACGGAGGCCCGGGCCGAAGCTGCCCGCGCGGCCGCCGAGGCCGAGCGCGCCGCCGCGGCGCCGGCCGCCGTCGAGCCCGTGGTGGTCGAGGCCCCGGTGGCCGAGCTCGCCGACGTCGAGCCCGCCGTGGCCGCCGCCGACGACGACCAGGCCGCGGCCGAGTTGATCGCAGCCGTTGAGCTTGCGGCCGCCGAGCTCGCCGCCGCGGCCGTCGAGGCCGGCGACGAGGACGAGGCGGAGTTGGGGTACCGCGAGGCACCGCACGGCGAGCCGGCCCCGCGTACCGAGCACCGCGAGACGCCGGCCGAGCTCCGGGCCCAGGCCGCCATCCTCCAGGAGCTCAACGCCCCGGCCGCCGCCCGCATCCTGCTGGACCAGGCCGAGGAGATGGAGCGCGCCGCCGCGGCGCTGGCTGCCGTCGAGCCCGTGGTGGTCGAGGCCGCCGACGTCGAGGACCAGGCCGTGACGGACATCAAGCAGTCGGCCACCGAGCCGGCCTTGGTGAGCGAGTCGCCCACCGAGGCCGAGCAGCGCCGCCGTGACGCCGTCCTGAACGCCGAACTGTGGCACCAGCCGGGCGAGGCCGACGCGCTGACGTGGGCCGACATGGGACACCTGCACTGGGACGGCCAGCGCTACTACCGCCGAGCCTTCGCCAAGGCGCGCGCCCGATCCGCCGGCCGCACCGTCGCCCGGAGCCGAGTCGAAGGCCTGATTCGGGCCGGGTACCTCCAGCACGACGGCGACCACAGCGCCGTCACCCTCACCGCCGCCGGACACGCCGCCCACCGCGCCTTCACCGCCCTGCGCTCCGGGTGCAGTGACAACGAACTCGCCTTCCACCGCGCCCAACTCGCCGCGTACCACTCCGAGCGCGAGGCCCAGCCCACCGAGCGGTTCACCCTGGCCGCGTAGGCCGCACCCGGCGGGGGCGGCCCGTCGAGCGAGGCCGCCCCCGGCACCCCAGACCCCTGGTACGGCAGCGGGAACGGCACCCGCACCGAGCCAGGCACCACCCCACCAACGCACCGACCCCGAAGGGGAAACCGATGTTTACGACCCCCGTTCCCGGCGAGCGCGCCGCCCTGGCCCTGGCCACCTACAACAACACGGCGCCGGACGACATGCTGGCGCTGACCACCGGCGACCGCATCCGGTATGGCACCGCCGCCCTGCAGAGCGCCACCGGCGCCCGCCCGTTCACCACCTACCGGCAGACCGCGCGCGACTTCCGCGCGTTGCTGGCCGACCTGTTCCACCTCACCAGCGGGCGCATCACGGCCGCCCACCTCTGGCTCGCCGCCCGGGAGATCAGGGAGGGCCGGCCCGGTGTCGAGCACAGCGTCACCGTGCTGCGAGCCGTCGAGGTCGACCAGTGCGCCGCGCTACTGGCCGCGCTGGTCGACGCCGCCGAAGCCCACGGCGTCGACCCGGACGAGCTGTTCGTGGCCGCCCGCGCGCTGTTCGCCGCCGAGGTGGAGCTGAGCGAGCGCACCGCGGCGTAGGAACCGGCACCAGGCCGCTGCCGCCCCGCGCGGCAGCGGCCGCCGTACGTCTGGGCACAGAGAGGGCCGGTGGTACACCCCGAAGGGTGACGGCATCCACCGGCCCGAGTGCTCCCACCAACGGCCCCGAAGGGCTCAAGGAGCGCTGCCCAGTCTAGCCCGACGGTGGCGCCGCCTCGGCCCCGCCGTCCAGCCCGTACGCTCACCACCAGCACCACGACGGCCCGCAGCCGTCCCCGACCGAGGAGTACACCCCCGATGATCCAGCACGGCCGAGACGCCGTCGACGTGGCCGGAGTCGCCAAGCTCGCGCACACGCCGCTGTCGACGTGGCGCCGCACCCGCCACGCCGAGTTCGCCGAGGCCGTCCCCGCGCTGCCCGGCAGCAGGCGCCCGCTGTTGTACGACGTTGCGCAGGTGCGGGCGTTCCTCGCCGGCGAGCCGGTTCCCAAGCTGGAGAAGGACCCCGAGCCCCACCCCGACGACCTGTTGACGGACGCCGAGGTGGCCGCCGTGGTGGGAGTGAGCGCCAGTACGATCCGTGACGAGGCTTCGGACGGCCGGATGGACGCGGGCACCGAGCGAGCCGGCCGGCGGTTCTGGCGCCGGTCCGTCGCCGAAGAGCGGCGCGACCGACCCAAGGCGTACCGCGGCCGCACCCCCGGCAGCAAGAACCGCCAGCCGCGCGAGCGGCCCACCGACGTGCGAGCCGCCGAGGTGACCGCCGAACTCGCGGCCGCCGAGCGGGGCGAGCGACCCCCGGTGACCGTCGCCGAGCTGACGGCGCGGTACGGCATCAGCGCGCGTACCGCCGAGCGCACGGTGGTCCGGGCCCAGGAACTCAGCGAGTGACCGGCCCC
This sequence comes from Kitasatospora sp. NPDC034023, assembly GCF_055575795.1. Taxonomy (NCBI): domain Bacteria; kingdom Bacillati; phylum Actinomycetota; class Actinomycetes; order Kitasatosporales; family Streptomycetaceae; genus Kitasatospora; species Kitasatospora sp. NPDC034023. Next base: position 13,823 of record NZ_JBVIRY010000048.1, on the reverse strand, counting down.
GAGGTCGAGTACGACCAGGACGACGACGGGCAGCAGCACCACGGACGGCACGGGTCGGCGATCGTCACCGCCCTTGAGGCCGCGTGGGAGGAGATCCGGGCCCGGCACCCGCAGATCCGGCCCGTCGTGATGATCACCGGCACGAAGCGCCAGCACGGCGGTGACCGGTTGGGGCACTTCGGTGCCGGCCGGTGGGTGGCGCCCACCGAGCCGACCGGCCGGGCCGCCGAGCTGTTCGTGGCCGGCGAGCTGATCCGCTCCGGCGGCCGCGCGGTGCTGCGGGTGCTGCTGCACGAAGGCGCCCACGCACTCGCCCACGCACGAGCTCTCAGCGACACGTCCAACGGCCGCCGGTACCACAACGGGATTTACCGCGGGCTCGCCGAGGAGTTGGGGCTGCAGGCCCCCGAGCAGATCGACCGCCGCCACGGCTGGTCGTTCATGACCCTGCCCGACGAGACCGCCGAGCGGTACCGGGCCACGGTGGCCGAGCTGGACGCCGCCGGCCTCCCCTACCTAGAAGGCCGGACCGGCGAAGAGGCCCGCCCCATCGAACGGCCGCCCACCCTTCCCGGCAACCGGGCCGGCCGCCGCCTCTCCGTCAGCTGCCAGTGCCCCAAGCCCCGTACCCTCCAGGTCACCCCGCGGTCGTGGGAGGACGGGCCGTTGGTCTGCGGTCGCTGTTGGGCCCCGTTCCAGCCCGCCAAGCCTGAGCCTGCCGCCGAGGAAGAAACCAGGAGTTGAGTACCCGTACTCATGCCTTGGGGTGGCCGCCTCAGAAGGATGGCCAAGTGCCCCATGATCGACAGACACGGCCTGTCAGTCCGACAACCTGCCAAATCACCTAAAGAGGTACACCTTTCCACTTGTGGCACAGAAATGCCGCGCGTCTCGGGCGATTCTTGTGTGCCACACCCTCCGGCCGGTCTAGGATCATGGTTATGGCAGGACGTGGACAGCAGCAGCGCGGACGGACGGGGGAGTTTGCCCCGGACAAGACGATCCGTGCCGTCGTCACGCTGCCCCCAGGGGACCCGCTCAGGCCGAAGTTTGAGGCCCTGGTTCGGTCCATGGGTGTGTCCGGTGCCGAAGTAGTGCGCCGAGCGCTGCAGGCACTGGAGAACGGCGAGGGACGACCGGCCGGCACTCACGAGGAGGCAGCAGCATGACGTAGCGGACCAGGCTCGGACGCACGTCCCCCGGCACTTCCTAACCGGGGGTGGGTCTCCGAAGCCATCACGGGTTCTCAGCCTCCCAGGTCACCACAACCCAGCTGAGATTCCCCACACCACCCACAAAGCGACTCAGACGACGGCCGGTTTCCTAGGCCAGTCGGCGCCCTTTTACGCTCTGGAGCCCTGCAATCGTAGCGCAGACCAGCAGCGGCGGAACCCCCATCCCTGGCACCGGTGTGTCAAAGGGGGGTCTCTTTGTCGATAATTCCGCCCTGCAAATCGAACATCTGAACAACTATCGGGCCGGTTTTCTGGCCCTGGCGTTCGCGCGCGCGCTGGCCGGAGACACCGCCCGGCTGCGGGTTGCGCGCCGTACGCGGCGCGGTCGGCATGAGAACGAGTACGACGGCCGGGCCTGGCCGAAGGTGCTGCCGGAGCGTCAGCCGTACGCCGTCCACGTGCGCGAGCAGTACGGCGACGGCCGGTTCCGCACCATCCCGGTGGACCTTGACGGCAAGGCAGGCAGGCCGGTGCCGCCGGAGCGCGAGAAGGTCCGCGCGATCCTCCAGGCGGCCGGCGCCAGGTACGCCGAGACCCGATCCACCGGCCGGGGCGAGCGCACCCACTTCCTGCTGACGTTCCCCCAGGGCGTCGATCCCGTCGAGGCGGTGGCGTTCGGCCGGGCGTTGAAGCGGCTCACCGCCGATGTGGTGGACACCGCCCCACTGTCGCGGTCGCGGCTGTGCGCGATCCGTCCGCCGCTGTCGCCGCACCGTTCCGGCGGCCGCAGCGAGGTGGTGGGGGACGAGCTGCAGGCCCTGGCCGCGTTGCAGGAGGGCAACGACGCCGACGTGTGGCCGCGGCTCGCCGAGGCGGCCGGCGTCATCGAGCAGGACCGGGAGTGGGCCCGCCGCCGGCTCGCCCAGCAGCAGGCGGCGAACGAGGACGCGCTAACGATCCGCCGGCCGCTTCCCCGCCGGTGGGAGCGCGGTTGGGTCGAGGGCACCCGGGCGCCGGTGGCGGCCGACTACGGCAGCACCAAGCGGTCCGAGCTTCTGGCGGCCCTGGCGATCGTGTGTGTCCGGCACGGCTGGTCCTACGAGCAGTTCGCCGAGCGGTGCCGGGACGCGCGGTACATGGGAGGGGATCGGGCCCGCAGGAAGCACTCCGACGAGTGCCCGTGCCGGTTCGCCGAGCTCGCCCGCGGCCGGTCCCACCGGTTCGAGCGGCGCGACGCCGACAAGGTGACGGACGAGATCCTGACGTTCTGGGACGCTGCCCGGCTGCAGGTCGGCGACCAGCAGCCGGCGCCGCAGGAGGAGGACCCCCAGCAGACCGCCGCGGTCGAGGACCGGGTGGACGCGGTGCTGGCCGCCATGTACGGGCGGGGGTGGCCGCGCCGCGAGGGCGTCCACGCCCGGCAGTTGCTCGCCTACGTCGCGAGTATCGCCCTGGCCACTCAGCGGGTCGAGCTCCGGGGCAGCGTCCGCGGGTGGGCGATCGCAGCGGGCATGAGCAAGTCCACCGTGCACCGGACGATTGCGCTGCTGATCACGGGGGGGTGGCTTCGGTTGGCCGACGTCGACCACCGCCGGGGGAACACCTACGAGCTGACCGTTCCCGAGGAGGCCACTGTCTCCCCCTCCACCTCTGAAATCACCTCAGTCCCGAATGGGACACTAGTACTTCCCCCCCAGCCACCCACCTACCGGACTCTGCAGGCTCAGGTCCAGCTCCGTGCCCACGACGCGTTCGACTGGCAGGGTCTGGGGGATACGGCCGCCCTGATTATCTCTGAAATCCCGTTGGGGGGCGCCACGACGCGCGAGCTCTGCACCGTCACCGGGTTGTCGCCCCAGGCGGTCCGCAAGCACCTGTACAGGGGGGTGGCGGTCCGCCTGGTCACCCGGGACCGAGCCGGCCGCTGGATGCGTCTGCCCGCCGATCTGGACACCGTGGCGCGGCGGGTGGGCACCCTCGGCCGGGGCGCGTGGCGGGCCGGCCTGTACGAGGCGGAGCGGATCACCTACGGGTGGCTCACCAGCGACCAGCAGGCGAGGACAGGGTGGGCGGTGGAGCGGGGCCTGTACGACCCGGACGCCACCATGCTGCCGAACCCTGCCCTCGGGGGCCTGGCGCTGCCCGGGTACCCGCGTCGGCGCCGGGGCGGGAAGTCGATGGCGGCGTGGACGGAGGCCCGCGAGCACGTCCACCAGGAGCTCGCCGCGGCCCGCACGGCGGCGTGACACGCGAGGGTGAATCCTGCAGCTGATCCCGGGCCAGGTGCGATACGCTCAGCGCAGCAAGCCACCAGGGCAACCCGCATCCCCGCAACAGTGGGACGAGGAAACCACCGTTCCCACCCGCACCGTGGGGTGTTGGAGGAAAACCGCCGCTGAACCCCCGAGATGGGGAATGCCCGAGATTACCGTGTGCACGGTACAGGGGAAGCGGAGGGACCGGGAGAGGCAGCCGAGAACCCCGAAAAGTGATCAAGGGGAGAGAGTCCGGAGTTTCTGACTTACCGGAAACAGTAAGTCGATAACTGCCTCTATCCCCTCTCTGAGGAGGAGCAGACACTTTCTGACTTACTGTTTCCGGTAAGTCAGAAAGTGTAGAATGGATCGGCCAGTGTACGGCGGGTCGTTTGATGTGGCCGTTTCGCCAATCGAAGTGGGCCCAAGTGGTTGGGATTTTCCCCCGTGGCGAGGTGGCGCGGGACGATCAGCACTCGGGGAAGCTCCCCGGGAGCGCGATGGAGAGGCGGGCAGCGGATGACCGACGAGTGGCGGGAGCCGCGGGCGGAGGGGCCGGGCGGTGTCGAGGTGGAGGCACCTGGGGTGGTTGGAGGGGAGCCCCCGTACGGCTACTTCCCGGAGCCGTGCCGGTGGTGCGGCCGGTCGATCGGGAAGGACGAGCCGGCGCCGCGGCACCGGCCGCCGGAGTACTGCACCGACAACAAGGGGACGTGCCAGAAGGAGGCGAAGGCCGCGCGTCAGCGCCTCATGAACTCCCCCGGTCTGCCGGGCCAGGTGATCCGGGTTGAGGAGGTCGTCAAGCGCCTCGGGCAGGTCGGGGGTGATCTCGCGGAGGCCATCCGGTCGGTGACGAGCCCCCAGGGGATCGAGGCCCGACTGTCGTCGGCGAAGGCGGAGGCCGCCCAGGCGGTCGCGCAGGCGAACGCGACGGCCGCGGCCGCCATTGCAGCCAGGACCGCGGCGGAGGAAAGGGCCGAAGCCGCCGTGGCGGCCCAGCGCGCCGCCGAAGAGGCCCAGCAGCAGGCCGAGGAACGGCGCCGTACGGCCGCCGCCCAGCGCGACGAGGCGACCACCGACGCCGCGGAGGCGCGGGAGGTGGCCGAGGCGGCGGTGGTTGCTCAGCGGGAGGCTGAGGGTCGGCAGCGGGAGGCGGAGGCCGGGCGGGACGAGGCCGAGCGGCTGCGGGTCCTGGCCGAGCGGAGCCGGGACGAGGCCAAGGTGGCCGAGGCCGCCGCGGTGGCGGACGCTGGTACGGCCAGGCAGGCCGAGGCGGTGGCCGTCGAACTCCGCCGGCTCGCCGAGGAGCGGGCGGCCGCGGCCGAGAAGAAGGCCGAGGAGCAAGTGGCCGCCGCCGAGCAGAAGGTGGAGGAGGCGAAGGCCGAGGCAGAGAAGTACCGGCGCCAGGCCGTCGACGCCACCGCCGCCGCCGAGCGGGCCCACCAGAAGCAGCAGGAGGCCGAGACCGAGAAGAACACCGCGGTGGAGAAGGCCGAGCAGGCGCGGGAGGTGGCCGAGGCCGCGGTGGGCGCTCAGCAGGAGGCCGAGGGTCGGCAGCGGGAGGCGGAGGCCGGGCGGGACGAGGCCGAGCGGCTGCGGGTCCTGGCCGAGCGGAGCCGGGACGAGGCCAAGGTGGCCGAGGCCGCCGCGGTGGCGGACGCTGGTACGGCCAGGCAGGCCGAGGCGGTGGCCGTCGAACTCCGCCGGCTCGCCGAGGAGCGGGCGGCCGCGGCCGAGAAGAAGGCCGAGGAGCAAGTGGCCGCCGCCGAGCAGAAGCAGAAGAACGCCGAGCGCGAGCGGGACGAGCTCGCCGCCCAGGTCGCTGTCCAGGCGCAGGCCCTGGCTGCCGTCGAAGCGGCACGAGCCGGCGCGCCGACCGCCCCGGCCGCCGACGCCGTGACGGCCGACCAGCCGGACACCGGTACTCCGGCCAAGGTGGCGAAGTCGCCCCGGCCGGCGAAGAAGTCAAAGAAGGGCGACGACGACGACAAGACGAAGCGTCCGGAACCGGGCCCCGGGCAGCTGTCCGCCGTCGATCTGTCCGACGAGCCGGGTAACGCGTAAACCCCTGTGGTCCGCCCGCTCAGCGCACCGAGTGTGGGGCGGTGGGGTACAGCACCCACCGCCCCACACTCGGCGGTGAAACCGCTAGAAACGGGGGCCGGTTCACCGGGCGCGGTACAGGCGACGCCCGGTGAGCGCGACGGCCACGCAGGCCCACGCGCTGAACTGCCACCAGACACCGACGACCAGCGGGCCGCCGAGCACCAGCCGGACGGCGAGCGGCACCAGGAGCATGGCCAGGCTGGCAGCGGCCGGGAACAACCAGGCCCGCGGGCCGTTCCAGCCGGCGCCGCCGTCCCTGGTGGCGCCCATGCTGGTTGCGAGGATCAGCAGCACGGCGACCGGGTACCACCAGCTTGTCGTAGCCGAGTTGACCACGGCGTTCACGTCTGGAATTCGGGTCACCCATCCGTCAGTGCGTGGGAACGTATCGGCCATCGGGCACCCCTTCCATTTCTAGCGGTTTCACCGACGGGTGGTCACTCTCACGGGGCCCGGTGGAGGTCGGCCAGCCGTGCCCAGTCTTCCGGCGTGATCGCGGCGTTGCGCTCACGCTCAGCGGCGCAGATCGCACACGCGGGGCTGTTGCCGTCGGGGTTGCCCTGGCACAGCGGGCAGAGCGGCGAATCGGCCGCCGGAACCCGATCCGTGCCGGCCTCGGCCAGCGGGCAGGCGACAAACGCAATCGTCAGGTGGTCGCGGCCGCCGTCGAGCGGTCGGCTGACCACCGCGCCGGCCGACCGACCGTAGCAGTCGAGGGCCACCCCCTCGGCCAGGTCGACGCTCGCCAGCACCCCGTGTGCGTATGGCAGAGCGGTGCCAGGGGCGACGGTCCCGGACAGCCGGCTGTAGGTCGGGCCGGAGGCGCCGCCCCCGGTGCCGGATTCGGCCAGGTGCCAGTCCATCACGTCCACTACCCACCCCCCGGCGAACCGGACCCGGGCCGGCGGCCGGCTGCCCATCGGGGTGCCGCTCGGTGAAGCTGTTGTGTCGAGTTCTGTCACGTCGATTCCTTCTCTCTGGTTAGCCGTACACCGAGCGGCACAGGGCTACGACGTCGGGTGGTAGTTGGCCCTCCCGCTCGGCCAGCGAGCAGAGGTTCCCCGAGCCGGCCCCCGGAGGGCTGTGCGGCGCCGGACGTGCGGGCGCGGGTCGCGCCTCGGTTTGTCTCTCGCTCGGCCTGGCCGGCCGGGACGGCCGGGGGGTGTGCGCGCGCCCCGGCGGCGCCGTGGCCGAGGCGTTCGGCTCGCCGTTGCCGCCCTCGGTCTGACGGTCCGCAGGTTCCTCCGGCGGGGCCGTGACCGTCGGCGGGGCGGTCGGCACCGGTGCCGCGGTTGAGGTGGCCGGGGCGGCCGCCGCCGTGAGGGCCAGCGGAGGCCGCAGGCCAGCGGGCGCAGGCTGCAGGGCCGGCTGTGACGGCGGCGCGAGCTCGCCCGCCCCGGCCGCCGCCAGCACCACCAGCGGCACGGCGAGCACGGGCGCTGCAGCCAGCAGCCAGGCCCGCCGACGAACCGGGCCGGCCGGCGGCCGAACCCGGGCGGAAGCCGGCCGGGCGGCGGGTTCGGAGCGGGCGCCGGTCGGCACGGCCCCGAACGGCACGGCGCCCTCGGCCGGGGAAGCTGCAGCAGCGGCCGAAGGGGAGCCGACGGGGACGCTCCCGAACGGTGCAGCCGACGGGCGGGGGATGGTCGTCTGGTCGGTCACAGAGTCACCTCACAGTGGTGGCGCGGACGGGCCGTCAGGAGCCCTGCAGAACCGGCGGGGGCAGGTCCCGCGGTATCGGCCGGCCCACGTCCACCAGGAGCTCGCCGGGGACGCCGTGGCGCAGCCACTCCTCCGTGACGTGCCCGTGCGCGAGCAATGGGCCCGAGTGCTCGAACATCAGCCGTTGGGCCGCCTCGGCCACGACGGGCAGCCCGAGGTAGGCGCCGGCCGGATCGGTCCACGTCGGGTCGAGGACGTTGCCGGCCGAGTCCGCGCACCAGGCGTGTTCGAGCGGATAGAAGCCGGTCCACGCGACCCCTTCCACGTACGCCAGGCCGTCGGGTGAGCCCCAGGCCCAGGACACCGAATCGACGTAGCACCGGCCCGGTTCTCCCGGCACCGGGCCGTCCGGCCAGGGGCGGGGGGTGAAGAGGCGCCCCACGTCCACCAGGAGGTCGAACACGGTGCTGTATCGGAAGCCCGGCTGCGGGTCCGGCGACAGGGCCAGCATGCCGCGCAGGTCGGTGACGAGCGCGAGTTCCGCATCCGTCAGAGGTGCGACGCTCACGGGTTCTCCAGGGAGGGTTAGAAGAGGGTTTGTTGCCCGGGGTGGCGCGGGTCACCGGCGGCTATGACCGCGGCCAGGATTTCGGCCAGCTGGTCGGGGTCGGTGGTGCCGTCGGCCACCGCGGCCAGCATGGCCGCTCGGATGGCCAGTGACTGCCCGTGCGGCCCCCGAGCGTCGGCCCGTCCGAGGTGGCCCGGGTTGGTCATCCGGTCCCGGCCGGCGGCCATCCGGATGTTGTCCAGTTGGGTGCCGGCGGACAGGTGCTGCCGCTCGGGTTCGTAGCGGACGCAGAGCGGAGTATCACACTCATGGAGGACCACCTGCCAGGACTTTAGAGGGCCGTTGTAGGCAGACCAGATCCAGCGGGAGACGCGCACCGTCGGCCAGCGGCCGCCGACCGCGTACGCGGAATCGTGGAACAGCCCGTACCCGTCGGAGATTGCCCCCGTCCACACCCAGCAGCCGGAGGTCCGGACCACCTTGGATTCGAACCGCCGCCACGTTTTCGGGTCGGCCAGGGGCGGCCGCAGCCACGGGCCCAACTTGGCCGGCTGGTCGCTCACCACTCCCCCTCACTCGGCCCCGGAGGCCGACGAGGCCGGCGCCGGTTCACCGGCCGCCGCCCCGCCGCCCGCGGGCTCCAGAATCAACCTGCGGTCGCGGCCTCGGAGTCGTCGGCCTCGGCCCCCGCCGACGGCGCCGCCTCGGCATCACCGTCAGGGGTCGGTTCGCCAGCCGGCGGGGGAACGGTGGCCCGCCGCCGCGCGGTCCGGCTCGACCCGCCCACCCGGGCCTCGGCCTCGGCGCGGAGCTCGCCAAGTAGCACCTTGACGCGGGCCGCGGTCACTGCCTTGACGGCGCGTTCCACCTCAGCCGTCGGAATGCCGGTCAGCTCCGTCACATCCTCTGCGGAGCCGTAGAGCCGGGCGGCCACGGCCAGCGCCTCGGCGGCCGCCAGGTCCGCCGCCGTCTTAGCGGTGGCAGCGTCCGCCGCCGCCTTCCGGCTGGTGACCACCAGCGAGTCCGTCATGTTCTTCACTCGGTCGTCCAGTGCTTCGCGCGCCTTCCGGCGCCGCCGCATCTCAGCGACGGTCAGAACCTCTGTCTCATCTGCCATAGCACCAGATCGTAGCCCGCCGCAGCACGGCCAGGCGGGCAGATTCACCGCCGAGGTTTCTAGCGGTTTCACTCGGCACCCCGAGGCCGGTCGCGGACCGGGCAGCGCGGGTGCGGGCACCGATCCTAGCCGGATACCGGGGCCGACCGGGCGCAACCGTGGCCGGCCGGACCGCAACGGCCCCTCTCCACCTACAAGCCGACCGGTACGTATCCCGTCATCACCAGGTGGACCTAGCCACCGTTTCGCCACTTCTCACGGCCACCTCACCCTCACATCTGCAGCAGGTCACTACCAAGCGCTTTCAGCGCTAGCGGCCCTTCCCCCGGCACCCTCCCTAGGGGCGCTGCCCCACACCCCGGACAAGCAAGGCCAAAAGATCAAGATCATTTACAGTGCTAAGGTATCGTCACTCTGTGACGATACGCTTCGCTAACTGATCTTGGATCAGGAAGGGGAACGACAAGCGATGGTTGCGACGATGATCGAGGACGTTCTGACGTCCGAGGTGATCCGCGAGTGCGCGGAGCCGGCGAAGGCCGAGCAGGTGGCCGCCGAGCTGATCACTAGTGCATCCGGAGAGGCCGGGGCCGAGCCCTGGCAGTCGAGCGGGCGCATGCTTCTTTCCCGCTATCTGCTGGCCGCTGGCCGGTCCGGTGCTGACGCTTCCGCGATGGTTCGGTGGGTGAAGGACCCGGCCGACCCGATGCCGCTCCAGGTGCTGAGCGAGCATGCCGAGAGTCTGCCAGAGGGGTGGGTTCGGCCGTTCCTGGAGTGCCTCGGAGTGGATCCGAAGCTGCCGGAGGACGTGCGAGCGTCGATCCGGTTTACGGTCCTCTCAGCCGTGACGGGCGCGAGCTGACCGAGCGTGCTGGACGCCGTAGCTGTTGACGAGGGAGTGGCCGCCGTTGTCGTGCGGCCGCTCCCCCGTTGCCATGGCTGCGAGCGCGGGTTGTGGTCGCCGTGGCGTGGGTGACCGCGTTCGGTGCCGACGCGGACGGCGCCAAAGTGGAGTACCGGCTGACGGGTCGGCACGGGTGTGCGACCGCGGACGCCTCGCTGGTGGCAGCAGGCCCGGCCGTCGAGGCGATCCGGGCGCACGCCCGTGCCCTCGGGGTAGACCCGGCCGAGCTGTTCAGCAGCGACCGGCAGCGCCAGATCTGGCACCGGGTATCCAACCAGGCCGACGTCCGGGGCGACTCCTACCGGATCAAGGCAAGCACCGCTCAGGTGCTGCTGACGGCCGCGAAGGCCGGCGACCCGGCCGCCGTCTACGGTGAGGAATACCGGGCCGCCGCCGAGGCCGAGGCCGACCCCCGAATTGCCTACCGGATGGACATCAACGAACGCCCGTTGATGTGGATCGGCAGCGGGCTGCGTGAGTTCGGGATCACCCCCGGCAGCGAGCTGACGAGCGAACAGTTCGACATGGCACGAGCCCTGATGAAGGGCGTCAACCCGGTGACCGGCGAGCGGCTGGTGGAGCCCAAAATGGCCGTGGCGTCCAGCGGTAAGCTGGCCGCGCGGCCGCTGGTCGAGGCGATCCAGCGCCTTGCCGCAGAACGCGGAGTCGAGCCGCAGGACTTGTTCACCAGCGCCCGCAAGCGGGACACATACGGCCGGATGGAACGGGGCGTCCAGCGCCTCGGAGACGCCCACCGCGTCCGCCTTGGTGACGTCGCCAAGCTGGCCGATGCGCTCAAGCTGGACACCATCGAGCTGTACGGCCAGGCCGCCATGGAACGGGCCCTGCAGAACGAAAACGAGCGTGTCCAGGTGGGCAACCAGGGCTTTGACCTGACGATCACCTTGCCCAAGGCCTATTCGATTGTGTTGGCGTTCGCGGACGGGCAGTTCGCCGCCGAGCTGGAGGAGGTTTTCACCGCCTCCCTGACCGAGGCCGTCACCGCCGCCGAGGAGTGGACCGCCTACGGAATGCGCGGGCACCACGGTGACGGAGAGAGCGCCGAGCGCGTGCAGACGTCTGGGCTCATGGGGTGGGTGAACTTCCACCGCGGCGCCCGCCCCGTGGGCGATGCCCCCTACGGTGACCCCCACCTGCACGGCCACGTCACCCTAGCCAACATGGGCCGCGGTGAAGACGGCCAGTGGGGCACGATCGGAGCCGGCGGCCGCGACCTTTACCGCCACGCGCACGCGATCGACAGCCTGATGCAGGCCCGAGTCCGGGCCGTCACGAACGAGCGGTGGGGCATCGAGTGGCACCGCAACCCGGACACCGACGTGTGGCAGATCACCGGCATCCCGGACGAGACCGTGCGCCTGTTCTCCAAGCGCAGTGCCGAGGTGCGCGCGCTGTTCGAGGCCCTTGGCATCCCCTTCGAGGAGACCACCACCGAGCAGCAGCATGCCGCGGCCGCAGTCGTCGCCGGGCGCAAGGACGAGGCCGCGGTGTCCGCCTCGGACGAGACTCTGCGTGCCTACTGGCAGGCCGAGGCCGAGGCCGCCGGCCACGATCCGGCCGCGATCCTTGGCGCCGTCCTGGCCCCACCGACGCCCCCGCCGGCCGAGGCCGAACCCGCGCGACTTCCCCGCGACGCGTTCGACATCGACGGCATCGCCCGGTGGGTGTTCCGCACCGATGAGGGACTGACCAGTCATAGGAAGGATTTCACGCGCGCGGAGGCCTTGGCGGCCATCGCCGACGCCATCCCGACCGGCGTGCAGAGCCTGGCCCAGGTCGAGGAGCTGACGGACCGCGTGCTAGCCCATCGAGGCCTGACAATCCGGCTGGACGAGCGGCTACCGGCCCACCTCAGCAACACCGCGCGGTACACCACCGCCGACATTGTGGCCGCCGAACGGACGATCCTCGCGCAGGCCCGCGGCCGCTTCAACAGCGGCACCGCCGTGGTGGACGAACCCACGCTACAGATGGCCGTCTCCACCTACCAGGCCATCCAGCAGGCCGACAAGCCGGGGTTCGTGCTGTCCGCCGAACAGCTCGCCGTGCTGCGGCGAATCCTGGTCGACGGGCACGGCGTGGACGCCGTGGTGGGCGTCGCCGGCGCCGGTAAGACGACCATCATGGAGGTGGCGAGGCTCGCGTGGGAGGCTCAGGGCCGCGTGGTCCTCGGCGCGTCCACGGCAGCGGTGGCGGCCGCCAACCTCCGGGCCGAAGCCGGCATCCAGTCCAGCACCCTGGCGCTGCTACTGCAGCGCATCCGGCAGAGCGGCGGCACCCGCGGACTGGTCGGCGTGGACGTGCTTGTGCTGGACGAAGCCGCCATGATCGATGACCGCCAGCTCGCCGAACTTCTCATCCACGCGAGCACCACCGGCACCAAAATTGTCGGCATCGGCGACCCGCTACAGCTGCAGTCTCCCGGCGTCGGCGGCGCCTTCGCCGCGGTGCACCAGGTGGTTGGCGGGCACACCCTGGCCACCAACTATCGGCAGCGCGACACCATCGAGCGGGCGGCGCTGCAGATGTGGCGCGATGGCGAGCGGCGCGAAGCTCTGCGCGCCTACGCCGACCGCGGCCGGATCGTCGTCACCGACACCCGCAGCGAGGCCATGGCGGCCATGCTGGTGGCCTGGCAGCAGATCAGGAACCCCGGCGACGCGGTACACGACCAGATCGCAAGCACCCTCATGCTGGCCGCCACGAACGCCGCCGTGGACGAGCTCAACGTGGCCGCGCGCGCGATCCGGCGCGAGCTTGGCGAGCTCACCGGCCCGGACGTCGAGTACCGGTTGGCCGGCGGCGGCACGCTCGCCCTGACCACCGGCGACATTGTGATGATCCGCAGCAACGACTACCGCGCGTGGAGGGGCGGAGACGCCGCCGACGTCCTGAACGGCTACCGCGGCGTGGTGGTCGAGGTCGACAGCCAGCGGCGCGTGCTGGTCGAGTGGCGAGAGAAGGTCGACGGCGGCGGGCACCGGCTCGTCCGCGAGTGGTTGGAGCCCGAGTACATCGCAGGCGGAGGCCTCTCCCACGGTCTCGCCATGACCGTGCACAAGGCTCAAGGACTGACGGTCAGTGATGCTCTGGTGTACGGGCCGGGGCTGGCAGCTAACGGCGCCTACACCGCTTTGTCCCGTGACCGGGTGTCCGTCCGGCTGTTCCTTCCGCGCGCCGACATGGAGGACGAAGAGACCCGGCTCACCCTTGGCGACCCGGCGTCTGACGCCGAGGCGATGGACCGCGCCCTAGCCGCGTACGCCGCCCAGCTGGACGCCAACGACGGCCAAGAGGGACTGATTGTCACCGAGCTTGGCGAGACGCTGGAACCACTCATCCAGCCGCCCACGACACCAGCAGAGCCGACGCCCGCGGCCGCCACCCGGCCGGTGCCGGCGGCGCGCCAGCCGATGCCCACCGGGCCGGTGCCCGCTGCCACACCCGCAGTCCCTCCGATGTTCGCCGCGGCCGTGCGCGACGTCCTGACCGAGTACGCGGTAGACGCGGACGCGGTGCTGGCGCACCCGGCGTACGCGGCACTGGACGAGGCCCTGGCGGACGCTGCCGCGGCCGGACTGGACCCGGCCGCGGTGCTGGATCGCGCGGTGTCAGCCCGCTCCCTGACTGACGCGGAACAGCTTCCCGTGGTGCTCGCATGGCGCGTGGACCGCATCGTGGAGGCCGAGCGGGAAGCCGCCACACTGGCCGCCGTCCGCGCCGCCGACGAGCAGGCCGCCGAGTTCGCGGAGCCGGCCGCCGAGGTGGACGAGGTGGTGGTGGACGGCGCCGCGGTCGACGTCGACCAGGCCCCGGCCGAGCGTCGGCCGGTGCGCGGTGAGCGGCCCCACGCCGAGCTCGCGGACGAGGATCTGCGCGCGGTCGCGCACGCCCTGGCCCAGGCCGAGAGCGAGGACCAGGAGCAGGCCGCCGAGTTCGCGGAGCCGGCCGCCGAGGTGGACGAGGTGGTGGTGGACGGCGCCGCGGTCGACGTCGACCAGGCCCCGGCTGAGCG